>CAZOSY010000313.1:0-2933 GCA_964582565.1 uncultured Bacteroidales bacterium
AATCATTATGGCAAACATATACACAGATATTATATCAAATCGTTTATTCAACCCGCCTAAGGCGGGTTGCTAGGTAGATTATTATTAACTTACTCCGCATTTACTCACAAAATTGTTTGTTTTTAAGGTGTTCGTGAGAACGCTTCGCTTAGTTTATACGGAGTTATTCATATTTTTTCCCTTCAGGAAAAATATTTTTAATACAATTTTACAGTAGAGACGAGGCATGCCTCGTCTCTACTAATAAAAATGTAATACAAATAAAATTGTGTGAATGAGTGGTTTTATTTTTTATATATAATATAATCACTTAATATTACGGATGTTATAAGGTTTTATTATTTTTGTATTTCCAAATTTTTAAGAAGTCTGAATTTTTTAGTTTCTAAATTATTCATTATAAATATTAAATTTGTTTTTTTGAATAAAAGATATAATCATTTTGAAAATATTTTCATTCTATATAAAATTATTATTTATACTATTATTGCCATTAGCTGCCTGTAACACAAGTAAGCAATTGCAGGAGAATGAATATCTTCTTAATAAAAATATTATTAAACCAGATAATAAAAATATTAATACCGAAGAATTAGAAGGATATATAAAACAAAAATCCAACAGAAAAATATTAGGTGTTTTTAAGTTTCATCTTGGTGTTTATTCGTTTGCAAACAAAGGAAAAGAAACAAAAATTAAAAAATGGCTTAAAAATACTATTGGTGAGCCACCTGTAATATTAGATACCACGCTGACTAACAGCACTTTAAGACAATTTAAACTTTATCTGAACAACAAAGGTTATTTTAATTCCAATGTAACCAAAACAATAAAATATAAAAAGAAAAAAACTAATGTCTGGTATAATGTTCAGTCATCCAAACCATATACTATACGCAATATAAATTATTCAATACAAGACCCTGTGGTATCAGATATTGAGCTTTCAGACAAACAAAATTCTGAAATAAAAACAGGCGATAATTATGATATTGATATATTACAAAAAGAACGTAAACGTATTACCAATAAACTTAAAAATGAAGGTTTTTATAATTTCTCTAAAGAATTTATAAATTATACTATTGACAGTGCTTTAAACAACAACCAATTAGATATATTGCTCAACATAAAAAATCAGGAATTGACAGATAGAGAAAATCCTGATTCTGTAATCATTGTAAACCATAAGCGATATACTATAAATAATATTTATATTTATCCTGATTACAATAGTTTGGAACTTAATACAAAATATGACAGCCTGATTTTTTATGCAAAAAAACGTTCATCTGAAAAGCCATCGGACTTATATTATTTTTTATATAAAGATAAGTTAAAAATCAAGCCAAAAACAATAATACAATCTGTCTTTATCAGCAAAAATAACTACTTTCAGTTAGAAGATGTTAGCCAGACATATAAAAATTTATCAGAGCTACATGCTTTTAAATTTATTAATATAAAATTTGCAGATGCTGATGACAAAGACTCAATAAAAGATATATCAGATAAAAATTTTCTTGATTGCAGGATACAACTTACAAAATTAGCTAAACAGTCATTTAATATAGAAGCAGAAGGCACTAATTCAGCAGGTAATCTTGGTGTTGCAGGCAATATTATTTATCAAAACAGAAATATCTTTAAAGGGGCTGAGATACTTAGTATAAAACTTAAAGGTGCTATGGAAGTCCAAAAAATCTTTGACGAATCTTCTTCAAGCGAGATAATACAATCATCTGTTATACCTTTTAATACTATAGAGACAGGTATAAATGCCAGTATTAATATACCTAAATTTTTTATACCTGTAAAACAGGAAAAAATTTCAAAATATTTTAAACCCAAAACAATTATTAATACAGGATTTAATTATCAAAGAAGACCTGACTATACAAGATACATCACAAATGTCTCTTTCGGATATAAATGGAAAGAATTTAAACTAAAAACACATATATTTAATCCTATAGAAATTAATTCTGTAAAAATTTTCCCTGACTCAGCTTTTGCTGCTAAAATCAATGCGTCAACCAGTGCAAAAACAAAAAATAGTTACAGCAATCACCTTACTTTAGATACAAGATATAGCTTTATATTTAACAATCAACAGATAAATAAGCAAGTAAATTTTATATATTTCAGAGGAAATATTGAGTTTGCAGGTAATACATTAAATTTGTTAAGTAAATTGACTAATAAGCCAAAAGACGAAGATGGAACTTATAGTTTTTTTAATATAAAATATGCACAATATATTCGTGTTGATGCTGATTTTAGATATTATAATATTATAAACAAATTAAATACTCTTGCTTTTCGTTTTTATTCAGGAATAGGTATTCCTTATAACAATATGGATATTTTACCTTTTGAAAAAAGTTTTTTTTGTGGTGGTGCTAATAGCATCAGAGCATGGAAGATACGGTCATTAGGACCAGGCGCTTATTTAGATACTTCACAAATAAACAGATTTGATAAAACAGGCGATATAATTATTGAGACAAATATTGAATACAGATTTCCTATATATAAAGATTTACAGGGAGCAACATTTTTGGATGCAGGCAATGTATGGTTAACAAACAAAAATTCAAGCTTCCCAGAAGGCGACTTTCAGTTTGACAGATTTTTTAAAGAAATAGCTATTGGTATAGGACTGGGATTTAGATTTGATTTTAACTTTTTTATTATTCGTTTTGATGCTGCTGTGCCAATAAGAGACCCTAGCAAAATTGAAAATGAACGATGGGTTATTAATGATATAAATACTAATAAGATTAATTTTAATTTTGGTATTGGCTATCCTTTCTGATAATATTTTAATGGGTAGTCAGCAATCGGCACAACAACAATATCTTAAAATAGAACCATTATTGTAACCGTTCACAGTTTAAAATTTCATAACTGTTAATTGACCTAATTTCTAA
>CAZOSY010000314.1:0-2915 GCA_964582565.1 uncultured Bacteroidales bacterium
TATCTAAAATTAACAAGTATTAAAAATAATTATATACTGTAAATGGGCATTGAATAGTCATTTATCCCTTTGAGATGTCATTTATTGTCATTATTTGTTATTAAATTCTATTAGAAAAAACTCATTGATAATAAAGCCAAATAACATAATTGTAATCTACATCAGGTAATAACTATTGATAGTATAATACAGATTAAAAAAATAAGTCATTTTTTTACTGAAACATTAATTTTAAATGCATTTTGTTAATTCTCCATATATAGTTAAAAAAATATTAAACCAAAATCTGATATGGGAGATACATAGTAAAGAAAAAAACATATATATTACCTTTGATGATGGTCCTAATCCTGAAACCAGTATATGGATATTAAAAACATTAGATAGTTTTGATGCCAAAGCAAGTTTTTTTTGTGTTGGTGATAATATAAAAAAGAATCCTGATATATTAGAAAAAATTTTAAAGGCAAAACATACTATAGGAAACCACACATTTAACCATATTAATGGTTGGAAAACAAAAACAGATGATTATATAAAAAATGTTTTAAAATGTGATAAATATATCGAAACATCTCTGTTCCGTCCACCTTATGGCAAAATAAGACCTTTACAAATAAATAGATTAAAAGAAAAATATAAAATCGTTTTATGGTCAGTATTAAGTTATGACTTTGACAAAAATGTTACTAAACAAGAATGTCTTAATAACGCTATTATTAACACAAAAAAAGGTTCAATTGTAGTTTTTCATGATAATATAAAATCTAAAGATAACCTTTTTTATGCTCTTCCAGGATTTTTAGAATATTTTACTAAAAAAGGGTATAAATTTAAAGCTTTAACAAAAAAAGTTTTGTAATCCTCTTAATATGGGTAAACCAGAATTGAAAAGTAAAAAGTTGTAACTATTCAGGTATAGGGGAATAAGGTATAGGGTATAAGGAAATAAGGAAATAAAGAATATTGTATGAAAAAGTCAAAAGAATATATCATTGAAAAAAAAGAAGCTTCTAAAAAGGAAGATATCTTTATGAAATATAATTCCCAAAAAGATTTCACAACACTTGAAGCATGGAAAAAAGCAAGGTTATTGAAATTGTTCTTCTATAAAGAAGTTATTCCGCATCTTTGATAGAAGATGCTAAGGTAACTCTCAATGATTATATTAAATTTGTTAAATCTCAAAAATAGATATGGATATGAGGTATAAGGAAATAAAGAATATTGAAACAAGGGCTGAGTGCGACTACTATACCCTATACCTTTATACCATATACCCTTATACCTAAATAGTAATAAAAATTTTAGTACCTGAATAATTACAAAAAGTTTGATTAAAAATATTTTGCCAAAAAATAAAAAAATATCAAACTCTAAAATTAATACAGACCTTGTTATTAAGATTTTAAATTAAAATGAAAATTATTCAAACAGCAGAACGAACTAGTGAATTAAAACCATCAGACAATGTTATATATCACAGGCATTTGATAGCTTATGAAGAGGCAGCCAAATCAGTAAAAGGAAAAGTTTTGGAAATTGGTAGCGGGCAAGGATATGGTATAAAAATATTAGCACCTAACTCTGATAAGTATGTTGCTGTTGATAAATATAAAACAAATATTGATAATCAATTAAAATCAAATAATAATATAGAATTTCATCAGATAAAAGTTCCTCCATTAGCCCATATTCCTGATAATTATTTTGATTATGTTGTAAGTTTTCAGGTTATTGAACATATAAAAAAAGATGATTTTTTTGTTAAAGAAGCATATCGTGTGCTAAAATCTGAAGGGAAGCTGATATTGACAACTCCAAATATTAAAATGTCATTAACACGCAATCCTTGGCATATAAGAGAATATACTAAAGAACAATTGCAAAAATTAATTGAAAATTATTTTTCAAAAATAGTATTAAACGGAATATTTGGAAATGAAAAAATAATGAAATATTACAATAAAAATAAAAAGTCAGTTAAAAAAATTACACGATTTGACATTTTTAATTTACAATATCATTTGCCGGGAAAATTATTACAGATTCCTTATGACATAATGAATAGGATAAACAGAAATTTATTGTTGAAAAGCAATTCTGATATAATAAAAAATATATCTGCAAACGATTTTTACTTAAATGAAGCAACTGATGAATGTTTTGACTTCTTTTGTATAGCTACAAAAATTGCTTAACTTAGGTATCTTGATTGTTTATGATTTATACAACCTTTCATTATCCTGTATATCCATCCACATAGCAAAAAATAAAGATTGAAAACCACTTATAAATAAAAATATAAAAACAATCAATGATTGAAATGTCACACTTTGTCCCAAGCACAAATATCTAATAATTTTTATTAATACAGGAATATCAATTATAGCTAATAAAAAAGCAAAATTATATAACAAAAACAAGGGATGAAAATCTCTGAACAAATATTTTATCCACAATCGTTTAAAGAAAGATTTGAACAATAACCATAAAATCGGGAAAATAACTTTACAAATTTTCATTTTTGAATTTTCACCAATATTATAAATGGGTTTTATCTCAACTTCTTTTATTGAACAAAATGCAATATTGAGTTTAACAAGCATATCGTTTGGCATTCCATATTTTTTATAAATTTTATGAATTCTTATAGAATTCAATGCTTTATTTGAAATAGCAGTATAGCCGGTTTGAGTATCAGAAACGTGCCAGTAGCCAGAAGCAACTTTGGTTAATACAGATAAAACAGAATTGCCTGAATATCTGATTTTAGGAATGACAAGCAATGAACTACGATGAATCAATCTGTTACCTTTTACATAATCAATGTCATCTTCTACAACAGGTCTGCAAATAGATTTTAATTCATCGGAATCCATTTGTCCATCTCCGGCCATTACAGCAATACAATC
>CAZOSY010000315.1:0-2892 GCA_964582565.1 uncultured Bacteroidales bacterium
ACTGGAAACTGGAAACTAAAAATTTTTATCCTGTTAAAAATATAAACATTATGAAAAAAAATTTACTAATAGTTCTTTCATTAATCTTTATTACAACCACAATATTTTTATTTTCCGGCTGTAAAAAAGATAAGATTACTACTCCTGCTATTGTTCTTAACGGTGATAATCCTATGTCTGTTATACTAAAAGGCACATTTACCGAGCCGGGATTTACTGCAAATGATGATACGGATGGAGATATTACTTCTTCGGTTACTGTTGAAGGAGATGTTAATACAGATACAGCCAATGCTTATATAATAACATATACAGTAACTAATTCAGGAGGTGTAACTGTTGAAGAAAAGAGAACTGTTAATGTTGTGAACAAAAGTGCTTCGCGTGAAGGAGATTATAATGTTCACGATATTATTACAGGACCAAGTAATGGAATTTATAATTATATTGCCACAATCACAGCATCGACAACAAAAAACGATACACTTTATATATCAAATTTTGCAAGTTTTTCTTATAATTGTTCTGTTGAAATAGCTTTTGACAACATTGGAAATATTTCAATACCTGAACAAACATTATCAGGCGTTCCTGTTGGCAGCGAAGGAACAATCTCTGGAAGCGGAACAACAGAAGATGATGGAACAACACTAAACATAACATATATAATTAATTATTATGCCGGAGGCACTGATAATGGTAACGCAACATATACAAAAAATTAATTGTCTCATATTATGTTGCATTTTCTAAAATAAAAAATATCTGATTTCTTATCCATACTATTTTATTCAATACCTATTTTAAAATCATTTCATTACTTTTGCATTTATGAAATTAAAAAGAGATATTCATATTGTTCTTATTATAAGATTATTAATAATATTGTTATTATTTATCTTATCAGGAATATTATTTTATCTGTTTAATACAAATCATTTTAATGCACTAAATTTTGTTGAATTTTTAAAACTTTTATTCTATGGAATACGTTTTGATATATCTGCTATCATTTATGTTAATATTCTTTTCATTATATTAAACATAATACCTTTTAAATTTAGATATAACAGAACATATCAAACAATAAACAAATATATTTTTATTATTGCCAATTCAATAGCTTTAGCATTCATTTTTATTGATTTTATTTATTTCAGGTTTACATTAAAGCATACAACATCTGATATATTTAATTTGTTTGGTGTTAGCGGTGATATGTATAGTTTGATTCCTCAATTTTTAAAGGATTATTGGTGTGTGGCTGTTTTATTTATTCTGTTTATCATTTTTATGATATTTTTATATAATAAAACAAAAACAGAACTTAAAACCATAAAAAATAATTTTATTTATTATTTTTATCAAAGTATTTTATTTATATTATTTGCTTTATTTTCAGTAATTGGTATGCGTGGCGGATTGCAGCTAAAACCGATTAGCATAATCACAGCAGCACAATATACCTCAGCACAAAATATTCCTCTTGTTTTAAATACTCCTTTTACAATAATCAGGACTCTGAATAAAAAAGGATTAAAAAATGTTGTTTTTTTTAAAGATACAACAGAATTAAACAAAATATACAGTCCTTATCATTCATATAATAAGAATACTTTTTTAGTGTCAAAACAAGACACACAAAAACTTAATGTTATTATAATTATTCTGGAAAGTTTTTCAAAAGAGCATTTTGGCTCTTTAAATAAAAATTTAGAAAACGGAGATTATAAGGGCTTTACACCTTTTCTTGATTCTTTAATATGCCAAGGTTTGTTTTGTACAAATGCTTTTTCTAACGGTAAAACATCAATACAAGCTATTCCTGCTGTGATATCAAGTATTCCTACACTTATGGACAATCCTTATATAACATCAATTTACTCAGGAAATAAAATTAATAGTTTAGCAAAAATTTTAAAAAAACAAGGATATACCAGCAGCTTTTATCACGGTGGTAAAAATGGAACTATGGGCTTTGACGCATTTGCAAAAATGGCTGGATTTGGTAACTATTATGGGAAAGATGAATATAATAATGACGAGGATTATGATGGAAACTGGGGCATCTTTGATGAAAAATTTTTGCAATTTATGGCAAAAAATCTTAATAAAACAAAACAACCTTTTTTCGCAACAGTATTTACTTTATCTTCTCACCATCCTTATACTATACCCCCAAAATATAAAGATAAATTTCGTAAAGGCAAATTAAAAATTCAGCAAAGTGTTATGTATGCTGACTATTCTTTAAAAAAGTTTTTTGAAACAGCATCAAAAATGAAGTGGTTTGATAATACCTTATTTGTTTTTACACCTGACCATACTTCTGAGGCATATCACACTTATTATCAAAACAGAGTTGGAATGTATTCTGTTCCTATACTTTATTACAGACACAATAGCAATCTGAAAGGAAAAAATAATAATATAACCCAACAAATTGATATAATGCCTTCTATATTAGATTATCTTAATTACAAAAATGATTATATTGCCTTTGGGCAAAGTATTTTTGATACAACTTCCGACAATTTTTCTGTAAGCTATATAAATAATACATATCAATTAATAAAAGACGATTATGCTTTACAATTTGATGGAAAAAAATCCTTGTCTTTATATAATATCAAAAAAGACAATCTTTTACAAAACAACATTTTAGATTTTGATATTAAAAACAGAAAAAAAATGGAAACATTTTTAAAAGCAGTTATACAAAGCTATAATAACAGAATTATTAATAATGACTTAACAGTTAATGATATACATAGTTTTCCAGTAAGAATAAAAAAACAATAACTATTCATGTATCCGCCTCAGGCGGATTAATTCTGTAGATAACAATCAATGGTGCAAACATTTTATATAATAAGAGGAATAAATATTTTT
>CAZOSY010000316.1:0-2858 GCA_964582565.1 uncultured Bacteroidales bacterium
TGATATTTTTCGCTCACTTTCATATACAAAACCAATTATTAGAACTCCCCTTAATCAATGTAATAGTGTTTTATTATTTTTTTTTGTTTTTCTTAATTTTGGCTCTATTATCTCTCCATTTTTTATTGAAAAATTGTTATCTGCTAATTGTTTGTTTATAATTTCCAGTAAATTTGCAAACATATTATTTTTAACTAACCCTCTTCTAAATCTTCCTATTGTGCTAGTATCAGGAATATTATCTTCTATTTTCAAATTTAAAAAACGCATAAAAGATAAACTATCATTAATATAATTTTCTAACTTTTCATCACTTAAATTATACCATATCTTTAATAAGCAAATTTTAAACAACAGTAATTTGGAGTATGCTTTTCTTCCTGTTTTTTTATTATCTTTACAATAATACTGTTTTATTGTTTTATCTAATTTTTCCCAATTTACTATTGAATTAATTTGAGAAAAAAATTCTATATCCGACTTTCTGCGACGCGATATATATGTATCTGTAAAACTTATTTGTTTTTTGTTTTTTTTCATATTCAAAAATTTATGTCATTTTTTAGACCAAATATTCTATTTGTAAATTTATCACAAATTTAAAAAAAAAATTTAATACAAAAGAATAAAACTTTTTAATAACAAATTCTATACTGCTATTACTACTGTTATTTTGTTTTATTGCTGTTTTATTCTTTTGTATTATAATTTTTGTTAATAAATTATTCATATTATTTATTTTTTAATTATAATTTTTTTTTAAATTAGCATTTATTTTTCGTTATTTTTAAAGTAAAAAGCAATAAAATTATAGTAATGTTTCAATATCTGAAAAATATTTTAATTATCATCTCTTTGTTTATTCCTTTAAGCATTTATTGCCAACATCAAGCAAATACAGGACAAATTGGTAATGAAAAGATTGCAAAAAAATATTTTGAATATCAGGATTTTAAAGATGCTTTAAATGAATATCTCTTGCTGTTAAAAACAGATTCTTCAAATACAGAATATAATTATCAAATTGGGATGTGCTATTTATTAACAAATATTGATAAAAAGAAAGCCATACCATATCTTGAAAAAGTAACAAAACAACCTGATGTTAATATTTTTATTTGGTACACATTAGGACGTGCATATCAACTTGCTTATCGCTTTGATGATGCAATAAATTCTTTTAAAAAATTTAAAAAATTATTAGAACAAGGATATGATGACAACTATATTACATCTAACAGACAAATTCAAATGTGCTATAATGCAAAAAAAATGATTAAAAATCCTGTTAATGTTACTTTTGAAAATTTAGGGTCCAAATTTAACTCCTCTTATCCTGATTATTATCCTTTTGTTCCTAAAGATGAATCTTTTATCATTTTTACCTCAAAAAGAAAAGGAAATATAGGAGGACTACTTGATTATGATGGCTTTTATACCTCTGACATATATATATCAGAATTTAAAAACTGTAACTGGAAAAATCCTAAAAGCATTAATACTGTCAACTCAGAATTAGTAGAAGAATGTATTGGCTTATCACAAAACGGAGAAAATCTGTTAATCTTTGCTGATAATTATATAGCCACAAGTGAAGTATTATCAGCTAAAAAAAGAGGTAAAAATTTTCAACGTCCAGTTACGCTCGGAAAATATTTAAAATCATATATGATAACATCGGCATCTGTAACTAATGACAATAATATATTATTCTTTGCAAGTGATAAACAAGATGATAACCATGGCGGAAAAGATATATTTATGTCAAAAAAATTACCAAATGGTGAATGGGCATTACCTAACAACTTGGGTAATGCTATCAATACTATTTATGACGAAGATTTTCCCAATATATCTTCTGACGGAAAAACTCTGTATTTCTCTTCATTAGGACATAATAGTATGGGCGGATTTGATATGTTTAAATCTGTATGGAATGAAGAAACAAAATCCTGGTCAAAACCTGTAAACCTTGGATACCCTATAAATACTCCTGACGATAACTATACTATTTCTTTCTCTAAATCAGGAAGACATGCTTATATATCAGAATGTCGCGAAAATGGTATGGGAGACCTTGATATTTACAGAGTTACATTTAATGATGTAAAACCTGAATATACTCCGGTAAAAGGAATTATATTAAATACTGACTCTGTTAACATTTTTTTGTCAAAATTAGATAAAACAAAAAATGATAATTCATATCCAAACATTGACAATAATCAAATTTCAGTAAATAAATGCTCAAAACCAAAAACAAATATTAATAAAGGAAAAAGAAAAAGAAAAATAGAAATAAATATAACTGTTACTAATAAAAATAATAATAAAATTATTGGACATTACAAACCCAATAAACTAACAGGTAAATATATGCTAATTCTTCCACCCGGAGATTTTACAATAACTTATAGCGGTAAAAATTTTCAGGAATATAAAGAAGATGTTGAAATATCTGAATATGATATTGATATATGCAGACAGGAAATTATAAAAAATGTTATGCTTACACCTGTGATTGATGATTGATAATTGTTGATTATAAATGACTACTAATGACGCTTCAGTAAATAACCCTGATAAAATATTCCGATAAATCGTTATTTCACGGGTCAGACAACTAATGTAATAATAAATTATAATCCTTATCAGGCAGAATAACCGTTTATAATATAATCAACCCCTTTTTATACTTTTTAATTTATTAAATATTTTTTTTAAGATAAATAATTCATAAACTAAAAAATTCAGAATTCTTAAAAATTTGGAGATACAAAAACAATAAAACCTTATAACATCTGTAATATCAAGTGATTATATTATATATAAAAAAATAAAACTACTCATTCACACAA
>CAZOSY010000317.1:0-2851 GCA_964582565.1 uncultured Bacteroidales bacterium
TGATAAAAATAATTGCAAAATCTATCGTAACTTCAAAATCAAGATAAATGTTCTGAACTCAAGATACTTTTGACTTTTAATTTTTGGCTTTTGGCTTTTGACTTTATTATTTTAATTTCAAGCTATGAACGGTTAAAATAAAACCTATTGTCCCCCTAATATTTTCTTTGAACCCAAATTTGGATAACACAGAGTGGCTGGCAGATAGAGTTGTTAATATTCCGAGTTCTGTGGTTTAAGAAGTTATTATTAATGATAAAAATGAAATGAGTTCAATAAATTGAAGAATGATGTAAATAAAATTGAAAAGGCTTTATCCGTCAATTCATAATTAACTTAACACTAGTATAAAATTAACAAAATTTGTGATTAAATGAAAAAAGCATTAATAACAGGAATAACAGGATTCACCCCGTTAGATAGATTAAAACTAAAGAAAAATTATCAATGAAGCATATTCCAATACAGAGTAAAGACATTAAAAACAATACGATATTATCTAACGGGGCAAGAGACGGCTCTTATCTTTACCCCGTTAGATAGATAAAAACTGAAGGAAAACTATTAGATGAAACACATTACTAATTTATATAGAGATATTAAAAACAATAGGATATTATCTAACAGGGTGAACCGAACTCCTTCTTGAGAAGGGCTATGAAGTTCATGGGATTATAAGAAGAGCATCAACATTCAACACAATACGACTCTACACGATATGAATTTCAAAAGCAAAAAGGAATCCGAGACCCTCGAGTTCAAAAAGTCTGTTGGAGAGTGGAAAGAGATTATAGAAACTGCCAGCGCCTTTAGTAATACCAAAGGAGGAAAAATCCTTGTAGGTATAAATAATAGCGGGGAAGCAAATGGCATAGAAATTGGCAAAAACACTATAGAAGATTTGACCAATAAAATCAAAGAGAACACTGACCCTGAAATATTCCCTCATATAATCAGAAAGGTAATAGATAATAAATCCATAATCATCATTGAGGTAAAAGAATCCTTTGACCATTTAGTTTTATCTTTTGGAAGACCTTATAAAAGAGTGGGAAAATCTACCTTAAGAATGAGTAAAGATGAACTTGAAAGAGTAATTATTGAAAGAAAGAAAGTCTATTGGGACGAGCAGATTTGTGAAGAAGCAAAATTAGAAGTTATTCCTGATATCTCAGTCGGAGAAGCATTAGAAAGATTGCATCTAACCAAAAACAATAAATTAAAAAATGCTTCGATTCTGTTGTTTGGCAAAAACCCTCAGAAGTTTTTCATCCAGGCAAAATTAAGATGTGCAAGGTATAAAGGTACAACACCGATTACTTTCATTGATCTAAGAATTGTAGAAGGAAACATAATTGACCAGGTTAGAGAAGCAGAAAAATTTGTTCTTTCACATATTAAAATGGCAGCCAAAATTGTAGATTTTAAGAGGTTGGAGGTTTGGGAATATCCTATAAATGCATTAAGAGAAGCTATTGTAAATGCAATCTGTCATAGAGATTACGCTTATAGCAGCGATATTACGATAGGGATATTTGATGATAGAATTGAAATTTCTAATCCCGGAACACTACCAGAACCTTTGACACCGGAAGATTTGAAGAGAAAGCATAAATCTATTCCAAGAAATCCGTTAGTTGCAAATGAATTTTTCCTAATCAGAAATATTGAACAATGGGGAGAAGGAACTAATAAAATAGTAAAATGGTGTTTAGAACACGGGCTAAGAGAGCCGGATTTTGAGGAAATTGCAGGAGGCTTTCTTGTGAGATTTTATGCCCCAGATGATATTTTATCATTAATTCCTGAATCAGGGAAAATTGATCTGGAAGAATTGGGATTGAATAAAAGGCAGATAAAAGCATTAGAGCTAATGGTTAATATGCGAGAAAAGTTTACAATAAAAAAATATGCGGATACCTTTGAAGTTAGTAAAAAAACTGCGATAAGGGATTTTAAAGAACTTATAAAAAAAGAGTTTACTGTAAAAGTTGGAGCTAAAAAGGGAGCGTATTATGTAGCCAAGGAGAATGTCCCTAAAAGATAAAAAATGTCCCTATAAATGTCCCTATAAGATATTTATTAAAAATTATGGTTCAAAAATTTATATGATAAAGGAAGTTTGAAGAGAATTAAGTTCAAAAAATATTGGCACAGGCAGGCGAAAAGACACTAATAATAAATTATAAAAACAATTCGTGTAAATTAGTGTAATTAGTGGACAGGGAATAAAAAAGAATTAGTGTAATCCGCGTAATTCGTAGTTAAAAATATAGGAGCGAATTCCTCTACGCTTGCCCCGTTGAATAATACAAACAATATAAATGATTAATTTCATTGTGGATATCTTAGGGACATGAATTAAATAACTTGAACAACTGGTATTCCCTAATTGCTTTAAAATTAATGATGTTATTTTGCAAGAATTACAACTTTAGGACGTGAATTAATTGACTTTTCCATTTGATGTCACTTAACTTTTGTAAAATTAATGCAATTCCTTGGCTAACTGTATTATTTATATAATTCACTGTCCTTATTTATAAATTGATTAATTGGATGTAATTCAACATAAAATATATTCTACGGGGTGAAGACGACCTTGCCGATGCTGTGGTTTTTATTATGAACAATTATGATGCAAAAGCTCTTGGAGAATTTGTAAATATTGGGACAGGAAAGGACTTAACCATAAAAGAACTGGCGGAACTGATAAAAAATATCGTTGGATTTAAAGGCGAAATTAAGTGGAATTCTTCAAAACCTGATGGAACTCCCCAGAAATTGCTTAATGTAGATAGATTGCGTGAACTTGGGTGGGAAAATAAATATTCTTTGGAACAAGGAATAA
>CAZOSY010000318.1:0-2844 GCA_964582565.1 uncultured Bacteroidales bacterium
AAATTGTTAATAAAAATTGTTTAAATTATTTTTTTTAACCATAGAATTCGGATAATTAATCATAATAAACAAATTTAAACCCTAATGTATTATCTGCATTGGCTTTGCATCAATTGTTTTATCTTTATCAATTAAACGGTAAAAATACATTCCGTTTTTAAACTTAGAAGTATTAATTTTAACTTGTGTATCTTGACTTTTTATAATTTTGTTTAAAACAATATGACCTGTTGCATCAATAATTTGCAATGCGTAATTTTTATTAATATTGTTTAAAGGTATAATTGTATAGTCATTACCTGGATTAGGAAAATTTTGTAAGATATTCCGTGATGAATAAATATCATCAATACTTGTTGGTATATTCATTAATTTCACCATATAAACCTCTTTGTCAATATCATTCTGAACAAAAACTATAACAGAACAGTTTGAAATATTAATTTCAGCGGGAATAGTATAATTAAAAGTGAGCGTGTCAATATTTCCTGTACTTGGATTACCAATATCTGTTCCATTTTTATTAGGAAACATGTTTCTCATAACATCAGGAAAATATGTTTCTCCGTTTGATCCAGGTGCTGAAGTATAAGTAACATGTTCTACCAAAACAACATGTGCTTTTATAGTACCTGTTGGAAAATTTGTTAATGCTTTAATATTAATATCAATAGATAGCTCTCCCGAACTGACTGATAAAGACCCTGTTATTTCAAATAAGCCAGGTCTTTCATATTCGTTGTCTATATAGGATTGACTCATATCAGCAGGATGTATATCCTGCTGATTTCCTGCAACGATTATATGAGGAACGCCGGAAATACCATAATAACTAACTCTTGCATCTCCAAGACCATTATTATTATTAAAATTATACATAGGATCAGTTCCCGGCCATGAAGTATGATATGCAATATGTGCGACTTTTCCCGGATTATTATTAAACAAATTCAGAATGTCTGGATTATATGATGCACAAGGACCACAACTTGCATTTGTAAAATGTTCAACTAATACCTGTTTTTGAGCAATGTTTTCAAGTGCATTAATTGTCTGTATTTTTGTATTGTTTGTAGTATCAAGATCCTGATTTCCATTAGGATTAGAAATAGTTACTTCTAAACTATAAGTCCCACTCGTGGATAATATAATTTGGTCAGAATGAGTAAAGAAATAAGTTTCAGTAGGAGCAATTGATAATCCTGTCAAATTATCTGTATATTGAGTTCCACCATCAATACTCCAAGTTACATCAATAGAAGTAATTGTATTTGCCCCATTGTTTTTAATAGTTCCTTTTACATCAACATTGCCTGTTTCAACATAATTTGGTATGTTTAATGAAAATAATTCTGCTTCCCATGCAAGAGGTTCAATAATAGCTATATCATCAATACCAAATCCAGATGCCCATTCACCATTATCATCGTGATGAAATCCTATTAATAAATTGGTTTCTGAAAGATAATCTCCTAAGTTTACGCTAACTGCTTGCCATTCATCATCTACTCCTGAAAGTGTAAAAATTACTGTCCAAATAGTTCCTCCATCTGTACTTACTTCTATATGTGCAATTGAACCATAAGAACCTATATAATATGCTTGGAAATTTAATGTTACAGCGCTATATGAAGTTAAATCCAATGCTGGTGTAATTAAATAATCTTCACTCATATCACAATTACATTCATCATCATTGGACATTGCATATATTGTATGACTAGGCACAGAAAAATAAGTGCTTCCAAGATTACTTCCTATCAGCCATCCATTTGAGCCACTAGCTTGAGTTCTTGACCAACCAGAAGGAAGAGAGCCACCTTCAAAATCTTCACTTAAAATTGTTGTTTGAGAATTAACAGTTAATATGAATGTAAAAATACATAATACCATAGTAAAAGTAATTTTTTTCATAATAATAAAATTTTAGGTGAGTTCTAAAAAAATCATTTTTTTTACCCTGTTAAATATGCTCCGCATTTAACTGGCTAAACTTTTGAATAGAAAAATTGCAAAACCCGTTAATCAATTTTCATTAATCTTGACAAAAATACAATATTTTTTTTAATTATCACATAAAAAAAATACTTTCCCCCAAAATTTTTACATCTATCTATCAGCTATTTAACTTTTAATCTTACAATTTGTTCGTATCTGTATAAATTATACATTAAGTTGAAAGACCTATTATACCTGTTACTCGTTTTTTTGCCAACCGGACTTACAAATAATCCATTCATGCTTTGTTCCATAAATACCGTTGGATAAAGCAGTCATGTTCGGCTACTGACGAATGACGAATGCCTGACGACATTTACCCCATTGGATAATATCCAACGGGGTAAATTAAGAGCGTTTTTTTCCGAAGTATTTAATTAACAATTGCAGTCCCTAATGTATTATCTGCATTGGCTTTGCATCAATTGTTTTATCTTTATCAATTAAACGGTAAAAATACATTCCGTTTTTAAACTTAGAAGTATTAATTTTAACTTGTGTATCTTGACTGTTTAAAATTTTATTTAAAACAATATGACCTGTTGCATCAATGATTTGCAATGTGTAATTTTTATTAATATTGTTTACAGGTATAATTGTATAGTGATTACCTGGATTAGGAAAATTTTGTCCAAGGTTTAGCTTATTCATGGCTTGTTCAAATTCAGTATTATCAATTAGATTGTGAAACCAGTCATGAGAGAGTTTAATAACTTCTTTTCTTACGTTTGTATCTGAAATCATAGAAGGGTCAAAGCCAAAATAAACAATTTTGTAAGTGTCATTAGTAGCTCTTACAGCCGATATTTTGGTCTTGGTATTATCATAATAAAGTATAGCAGAGCC
>CAZOSY010000319.1:0-2817 GCA_964582565.1 uncultured Bacteroidales bacterium
TAATTATTTCTTGTTAAATAATTAACAAGGCAAAGATATAAATATTAATATTTACTAAACAAATAAATTTTGATTTTTTTTTGTTGATATTTAGCATTGATATTTATAATATGATAAATTTAGTATAAAAGTATATAAAACAAATTTATATTCTGTTTAAATTAATATAAAAAAAAATTATTAGTGTCCGACTAAAAATAGAATTAGAACTTATAATAGTAGATTCCTCACTCCGTTCGGAATGACAACTTCGTTATGTTGGGAAGGTGAGGGTAAGGACGCGTTTTACGCGTCCTTACCCTCACCCTGAACTCTAAATAACACTGTCATTCCGAGTGATAGCGAGGAATCTCATAATATTTAGAAACGATTTTACCTAAATTTTTAAATTTAGTCGGATAATAGTGAAAAAAAATATTTGAATTTGATTTTAAATATATTAAAAAAAATGAATAAATTTGTTAAATATTATATTAGTTCAAATTTATTATAAAATATAAACTTATGAAAACAAAGTCAATAATCATTTTTAAATCAATATTACTATCTGTTTTTTTTATTTTTAATAATAGTATTGTTATTAAATCTCAATCTTTAAAGAAAGAACAGTTTAATTGTTTTTCTATAATGACAGGTAAAGATGCTTCTGTTGACGGGTCTGTTATATTTGCCCACAATGAAGATGACGGTGGCAATCAATTGGTAAACTGGTATAAAGTTCCACAACTTTTTCATAATCATGGAGAAGAAATAATAATTAAAAACGGGGCACATATTGCACAGGTTGCAGTAACAAATGGTCTTATATGGTTAGAGATGCCAAGGACAGATTTTTCAGATAGTTATATGAATAATTATGGTGTAACTATCGCATCTGACCAGTGCAGTTCAAAAGAGACCTCAGGAGAACTTACTGATGGTGGTATTGGCTACTGGTTGAGGCGAATTATGGCTGAAAGAGCCAGAACATCAAAAGAAGCAGTACATATTGGCGGACAACTTGTTGAAGAATTTGGATATAATTCTTCAGGAAGAACATATTGCATTGCTGACCCTAACGAAGCCTGGCTAATGTCTGTTGTACAGGGTAAACATTGGGTTGCCCAACGCATACCTGATAATGAAATAACTGTAATCCCAAATTTTTATACTATTAAAGAGATTAATTTAACAGATACAAATAATTTTTTGGGTTCTTCTGATATTATTGAATATGCCATACAAAAAGGATGGTATGACCCTAAGAGTAAAATGCCTTTTAATTTTAGAAAAGCTTATGGCAATGCAAGTTCCTTAAATTCAATACATAATAAAGCCAGACAATGGGCTACTGTTAACATTTTATCTGAACATCAATATGATATAAATGATGATATACCTTTTTCTTTTATACCAAAAAACAAGGTCTCAGTGCAGGATATAATATCTGTTTTACGCAATCATTATGAGGCAACTCAATATGAGACAACAGGAAATCCTCATAATAATTCAGTAATGACAATTTGTTCTTCTACAAATCAATATGGTTTTGTAGCACAACTTCGCAACTGGCTACCAAATGAAATTGGTTCTGTATTATGGCTAGCGCCACGACGACCTTGCATACAACCTTTTATACCCTGGTATTGTGGCATTGACAGTATTGCACAGGGATATGCAAGAAATGACTATCAGACAGCAATAGAAGAGCATTTTCAGACATCAGAAAACATATACGAACATGTGCCAACTCTTGCATTTTGGGATTTTGTGGAATTTGCAGAACAAATAGATGCAAACTATGCTAATTCTATTGAAGATGTCCATGGAAAAATAAAAAATCATTTTGAACAGGAACTATTTGAAAAACAATCAGATGTTGAAAATCAATTTCTTTCTATATATCAGACAGATACTTCTAATGCCATTCAACAGATTACAGAATATACCGATTACTGGGCAACAAGAGCATGGCAAAATTGTCTTTATATCCCAACAATATCAGAACATATTGATATACAGATATTACAAAACTATCCTAATCCGTTTAATAATACAACAACAATTGAATATATTGTTCCTGAAAAATATAAAGGAACCGTTGAAATTAATATTTATGACTCAATAGGTAAGCCGGTAAAAAAAATTATTGATAAAAGTCATAATAAAGGAAAACAAACAGTAAAATTTGATGCTTCTCATTTGCCAAAAGGAATTTACTATTATGGGTTAAAAATTGATAATTATAAAGAAGCAAAAAAAATGATTCTTATAAAATAGTTTAGACCTTTTTTGCAGGTTAAAAATATTTCTTTGCAAACAAATGGGTTGCAACACATTGTTTTGGTTTTAGTAACTTCTTTTTTATGCTACATGTCTTTACAATTTTATTTGTATATAACATTTGTATATACCTAAAATTAGCAAGTATCCGACTAAGGCGGAGTATCTAAAAAAGTAATAACCACAAAGAGCACCAAGAACTCACAAAGGACACAAATTCATAGTGAACTTAGTGAGAACCTTTGTGTACCTTGTGGTAAAAAAATAGTTTATTTACCGCCATAATTTATTTTAGTTTTTTTATTTCTAACAACTTGATATTTAGCTAATTATACATTTAATACAAAAATAAAAAACTCATTAGAAAATCACTGGACTTATCGGGAATTTAACGGGATAAATGTAATCAGTAACAAAAAAATAAACTTGCTAATTTTAGGATATAACAAATAATAAAAAAAAATATGTATATTTGTAATAATTTAAAAATATGTTATAAATTTGTTGTTTTTATTGGAATGAATGATTTCCAATAAATTTATTAACTACCTGATA
>CAZOSY010000320.1:0-2791 GCA_964582565.1 uncultured Bacteroidales bacterium
TTTTAATATTATCAGGAATTTTTATTTACAACTTTTTATTTGCCCAAAACCCTTTCTATAAAAAAGGAAATTGGGGTGCTGATTTTGGCTTGAATTATTATTGCCCAACCATAGATAAATACCAATTTTTTAGGCCTCCAGTTGGTCTTGCAAATCCAATAGATTTAGGTTATAGTATAGAACCAATCGGTGGTTTTGGTGAACATATAGAATTATTCAGAACCATAAAATTAAATAAAAATGACAATAAAAACTTATTTAATGCATTAATAGGACTATCATATAATCAAAGAAGAGGAAAATTAAAATGTAAATGTATAAATCGTATCCAAGAAGATTGGATAACGGAATATAAAAAAGAAGATTACCTTTCTTTAGATATTAAATTAAATAGTATAGTAAATATAAAAAAAAAATATGGCGTTTCTAATGCTATCGGTTTTAGAACAAACATTACTAGGATATTTGAATATTATTTAACATATTCATTAGGTTTTTTGTTTTATTCTGAAAAAACAAATATAATGCCTTATGTAGATTTTGAAATTATTGATTTTAGGAAAAAATATGACAATCCATTTTTCGGTATTTACCCATATAGAAAAGAATACTATAATCTCATAAATTTTGGTATAAGTATTTTTTTTAATAAACCTTTAAAAAATAAAAAAAATGAAGAAAAATAATCTGTTTTTATATTTGTTTATAGCAATATTTTTTATTAATAATATTACAGCGCAAACAAATGCTCCTGTTTATATTCCATATATAAATAAAAGCAATAATAAAGAAATATTACAAATTGCATCAGGTACTTATGGTTATGGATGGATAGAATTTAAAAAACATCTTAATTTGAATCCTGTTTCTTTGTTTCAGGATTATAAGTCAGCTTTTGGATTAACAAATGATGATAAAATGCTCCTTAAACGAACAAGTATTGATAAAGATGCCGGTATGGAGCATTATCATTTTCAACAAACATATAAAGGAGTTGCTGTAGAAGGCGGAGAATATATTATTCATGCAAAAGACGGGATTGCAATCAGAGCAAATGGAAAATTAGTAGAAAATATGGATTTATCACCAACTCCCTTGATTAGCAAAGAAATTGCTTTGCAAAAAGCAACTGACACTGTAAAAAATATTGAGCCACTCGCAATTATTAATACTGCTCATTTTGAACTGATTTTTTCAAAAAATCCAAATATTAAATCATTAATAAAAGATAATTTTAAACTTACATACAAATTTCATATAACATTATCAAATAGCAGGAGTTATTCTGTATATGTTGATGCTAATAATGGCAGTATTTTAAGGATTTCAAATAATTCGTATAATTGTTCTCCCCAAACAGGTACTGTAAATACATTATATAATGGTGATGGCTGGAGTATTGAAACTTGTAAAAAAGACATTGGATTTAATTTTCAGTTAACCAATTATGACTGTACATGTGGTGGAAATATTTATACATATGTTTCAGCTGCTCCTGTAAAGGATGGAAATAATAAATGGGGTGAGTCTAATGATACCGAAGAAAGCAAAACAGCAGCAACAGCTTATTGGGCTACACAATGGGCATGGAATTACTTTTTAGATGTATTTGAGAGATGGGGTATTAATTGTGCGGGTAGAAAAGTTGAGCTTCTTGTTGATGATGTTTTTCATTCCTCTCCTGCTCATTGCCAACCTGAAGGAGATCCATTCAGAATCTATATTCACAAAAAAGTTGAAGGTGAATACTGTTCACCTGCCACACTTGATATAATTGGTCATGAATATACACATGGAGTTATTGTTTATACTGCAAATTTGTATATATCTGAGTATTATCCTACTGAAAGTGGTGCTTTAACTGAGTCGTTTTGTGATATTTTTGGGACAATGATAGAATACTATGCAGATCCCTCAAGAGCTGACTGGGTGATGGGCTCTCAATGTTTTATCAGCGACGCACCAACTTCAATGAAGAGATCTTTAAGTAATCCAAATAAATACAATGATGCTGCATATTATGAAGATAATTATTGGAGTAATAGTGATTGTCATTGCAGAAATGGCGTTCAAAATCACTGGTTTTATTTACTTTCAATGGGTGGTACAGGTTATAATGATGTTACTGTTGAAGGAATTGGCAGAGAGAAAGCTGCAACAATTGCATATTTTAATTTAAATAATTATTTAGTTGAGTATTCAAATTATTCAGATGCCAGAAATGGTTCAATATATTCTGCAATTGAACACTTTGGAATGTGCTCTAATGAAGTAATTCAAACAATTAATGCCTGGGACGCAGTAAATGTTAGTTCAGTTGGAGGTCATAATTATAATAAAATAGTAAATTGTTATGATATTTTGAATGCACATCAGAACAACATGCCCTATTATTTTTTTGCAATTAATGATGCTGAAATAAATTGCAACATATACAATGACCCAACTAAAACAGAACAAACAATAATAACAGCCGGAAACAAAATTACATTAAAACAAGGATTCAGAACTAATGGCACTTATTTTCATGCTTATATTGAACCTTGTTTAAGTAATAATAAAATGTTAGTTGTTGATAATGGTTATCCTTATCCTTATTCAGAAGAATATATTAATGAAGAACTAAAAAAAGATAGTATTATCAATGATATTTCTCAAAAAGAAAATGTTTTTAAATCTTATCCCAACCCTTTCAACAACTCAACTCAAATAATATTCAGCATTCAGGAAACAACTAATGTGAGATTATACATAACCAATATTTATGGAACAGAAATATTGGAATTAGTTA
>CAZOSY010000321.1:0-2773 GCA_964582565.1 uncultured Bacteroidales bacterium
GATTTTTGAAAATTATCCACATCACCACTAACAAAAAACTTATGATTTCGTCCTCGGGCTAATTTATTCTCTGTTTTGGTATGATTATTAAGATATTCCTTTAGCTGAAGTACTAATTCTTCTGCTGGATCTATTAAATTAATTCTTTTCCCTACTGCTTTTTTAATCTCTTTTTTTAGATAAGGGAAATGTGTACAACCAAGTACTAATGTATCAATATTATCTTTCTTAAAAGGCTTTAAATAATTTTTAACAATTTGAGTAGTTTCGGGATAATCGATATAATTTTCCTCAACTAAGTATATAAAAAGTTGAGCCGCTCGCGGAAACAATTTTATTTCTGGGTTAATGTTTTTTAAATAAAGTTTATATATATCGCTATTTATAGTGTCTCTGCTGCCAATTAATCCTACTCTGTTATTTTTAGTTATTTTAGAAGCACCATATGCTCCGGAACTCACAACATCGAAAACTGGAATTGAGGATTTTTTACGAATTTTTTGACCTGCAAATGAAGTGATTGTATTGCATGCTATAATAAGTATTTTAGCATCTTGTTTAATTAAAAACTCTGCATCCTGGAGAGAAAAGTTTATTTTATTTTCTAAAGGCTTTGTAGAATAAGGAAATCTCCCAGTGTCGCCTAAATATATAATTTCATATTCAGGTAGATATTTAAATACTTGTTTTACAACTGTAAGACCTCCAATCCCACTATCGAAAATCCCTATCATATTTTTCATTTTCCTCCAATTTTTTTATATTTTTCTAAAAAACATTTAAGATTTTTCTACTACTACTTTTTCAACTTTAAGTAACTTTAATTTTCCATACCATTGAAGTAATAAAATTAATAAAAATATTGCTAAGCCTAAAAAACTATAAATGATATTATTCATAAAAAGCATACATATAGCTGCAATAATAAGTAAAATCCGTTCATAAATTTGCACTCTTAGAAATAGCCATCCCTCAAAAATTGCAGCAACAGCAATTAAGCCACATATACACATAACTATCTTTAATAATAGGGGCCAAAATTCGACATTTACCATAAGAAGCATCGGTGAATAAATAAAAATAAAAGGGATAATATACGCAGCTATCCCTATTTTTGTTCCCATTATCCCTGTTTTTGTTGTATTCGCATTAGCAATCCCTGCTCCAGTATAAGATGCTAAACATACAGGTGGAGTTATATCTGCTGTTATACCATATTGAAAGCAAAAGAAATGTGCAACAAGGAGAGGTACCCCTAATTTATATAATGCTGGTGCTATTAATGTTGATGTTACTATATAATTAGCTGTCGTAGGTAATCCCATTCCTAAAAGAAGGCAAGTAAACATTGCTAATAACAAGGTAATAAGCATGTTTCCATGGGCTAATTTTATAAGATTATTTGCTATAACTAAACCCAGCCCAGTCAATGAAGTTGTTCCAATAATAAAACCGACTAAAGCACAAGCTACCGCGACAGATAGAGTAGTACGTGCTCCATCTTCCAAGGAAAAAACGATTTTTTTAGAAGTCAATCGAGTTTCTTTTCGAAAATAACTGATAATAATTGTTGCAACAATACCATAAAATGCGGCATAAAGAGGAGTATATCCTCTAATTAACAATACTATAATAACTATTATAGGTAAAATTAAATGCCCCTTTTTTTTTAAAACATCCTTTAGAACCGGAAGTTGTTCTTTAGGTATACCCTTTAATCCTAATTTTTTTGCCTCTAAATGCACATTCATAAATAAAGCAAAATAATATAAGACAGCAGGAATAATTGCCGCCATAACAATTCTTAAATAACTTACCCCTAAGAGTTCTGCCATAATAAAAGCTGCGGCTCCCATAATTGGTGGCATAATCTGTCCTCCAGTAGAAGCACACGCTTCAACAGCAGCAGCATATTCTGGTTTGTATCCTATCTTTTTCATTAAAGGAATAGTAAAAGTTCCTGTTGTTGCAACATTAGCAATAGAACTGCCATTTATTGTTCCTAAAAGTCCGCTAGCAAAAATTGCTACTTTCGCTGGTCCCCCACTTGTTCTACCTGCCAAGGCAAGACCAAAATCTGTAAAAAACTCTCCCGCTCCGCTCTTTGCAAGAAAAGCTCCAAAAATAATAAAAAGTACAACAAAAGTTGAGGAAACACCTAAGGCAACTCCGTATATTCCCTCAGCAGTAAGATAAAAATGTTGAATCATCCTCCCAATAGAAACATTTCTGTGGATAAAAACTCCTGGGAAATATTCACCAAAAAAACAGTAAACAATAAAAAATAAACATAAGGAAGTCAATACATTGCCCATTACTCTTCTGCCTGCTTCCAGAACTAACAAGATTGCTATAACACCAAAACAGTATTCTAAAGTTGTGGGCATTGCTCCCCGATTAGCTATATCGTCAAAAAAAAGAAAAATATACCCATTAACTACTAAACTCAAAATACAAGGAATTATATCAAAAAAAATATTAAGTTTTGAATTAAGATTTTTAGAGCTTACCGGATACAACAAAAACACAGCTACCAATACGAATCCTAAATGAACTGACCGTTGTAACATATTGGGTAATACACCAAAAACAGCAGTATATAATTGAAAACAACTAAATACAACTAACCATAATCTAAGAACTTGCTTTTTCCATCCTGAAAATTGCCGAATTTTTGATTCGCTATCATATTTTTTTAAAATTTCTTCTGTCTTTTTTTCTCGTTCCCTTTCATTTTTGTTAAATTTAAATTCCGACATTAAAAAAT
The DNA here is from genome assembly GCA_964582565.1 of uncultured Bacteroidales bacterium. Classification (GTDB taxonomy): domain Bacteria; phylum Bacteroidota; class Bacteroidia; order Bacteroidales; family CAZZDX01; genus CAZZDX01. Next base: position 2,768 of record CAZOSY010000321.1, read on the forward strand.
ATCTCC
>CAZOSY010000322.1:0-2736 GCA_964582565.1 uncultured Bacteroidales bacterium
TTTTTATTTGATCATCCTATCCAATTCAATAGAAAAATATATTTCGAAATAAATAAAGATAAAAATAAAAATTCTAAAAATAGAAATATTGATAATTACTTTTAATAAAACGAGGGGAAGCTTTTTACTTTAGTAATTTACTTCTTGAAAATTTAATTTATCTTCGTATAATTCATATTCAATATATTTTATAGGCATACACCGGTTATTTTTATCATTGAAATATTTAAAACTTTCTACAATATTTTTATAATTATTAGTATTTTTATTTACTATCTTTTTAGAAATTAAAACAGGTTGAACATCGCTAATTCTATTTGGAATATAATATTGCTCTAACCAATCAACATATCTCTGAATCTGAAAAATATTATCTACTTTTGCCTCAACAGCCTTTAATTCAATGGGAAGAATCAATTTAAGATTATTCTTAATCAAAGAAAGCACTATGTCTATTCTCTGCATGCCTACCCCACAAGAAACTTCATTTCCTAACCACTCAAAATTTAACCCATTAAGAAGAAATTTATCTAAATTATTATTTGTATTTCTACCTATATTCTGGACAATATATGCCTGTAAATGAGTTTCAAAAGCCTTATTATTTTGGTATTTATTGATCAATCTAGGAAGAATATTTATTTTTTCTTTTCTTCCGGTATAATTATGTTTATTTATATCTTGTTTTATTTCTTGTGCTAAAACATCAAAGGTAAATCTATCTCCCGGAAGCATTTGCCGTTTGTTTTTGTCTCTTAATAGCTTGAACAATCTTTCACTTTCATAAATAGTTATCATTGTATTTCCTCTATTACCTTTAAGTTTCCTGTAAATCATACTCCATAACATTTGATTTGGTGATTGAATATGCTTTATTTCGTCTAATGCCTCCCATTCAGTAACACCTTTTGAATAAATCTCAAAAGGTTCGAGTAATGTCCTAAATGTTAAGGATTTTACTAATTCATTTTTTAAGAATTGCTCAGAATCATTATTATCTAAAAAAGATAAATTTTCTTTAACCTTAAAAATCCCATAAAATTTTCCCTCGTAAACTTTCTCGGAATGATTTTGTTGTAAATAAAACACGACAAAATCATCTTTTCGCAATCTTTGAGAGTCTGCAATCATTCCCACTAAATTATTTTCAGTTGTATGATGTAGAGAAGTATTAAAATTATTATTGAAATCAACCTTTGTATCTTTTGCCCCCGTTCCTGCAAAAAGATACTCTAAATGATATTTGAATGTGTTTGTATCTACTATAAAAACATGTGTTGTTGCCATTTTTATTTCCCCCTTTTAACAAATAAAAAAATATATTCGTGTTTGAAAATGTAAAATCCACCAACCAACGCTCTGTATCTCCAAAGTTTATGTTGATTTCTTTTGCCGGTAGTATCCTCAAAGTTTTTTACAATGATAGATTTAAGCTTATATTTTCTTTTTAATACTTCTTGCATTGCATAAAAGCCAAGAGGAATCCACTCCCCTTTGCAATATTTATCCCCAATAACAACTGCCAAATATCTGTTTTTATCTAAAACCTGATAAGTGTTATCTACAATATTCCCAAAAGCTGATAAAAACTGCTCTACATTTTTGGCATTTGATAAATCCCTTTTATCATTGCTAAATTTTATAATATCCCAATATGGTGGATGCATTATTAATAATTGCACAGAATTAATACCTCTTTTTTTTAACTCATCTTTAAAGTTAATAGCAGAGCTATCTCCATTTACTATTTCTGTTTTTACATCTTTGTTGAATAAATTTTGTTCTTTTTGAATATTATTTTCAGCTAATTCAGTTATTTTTCCTTGTAATTCTACTCCAATACCATTTCTGCCCAATCTTATACACTCAATTAATGTAGTTCCGCTTCCAAGAAAAGGGTCTAATACCCACTCGCCTTGTTTGCTGTATCTTTTCAAAAGTTGATTGGGTATTTGAGGGATAAAATTTCCCCAATATTCTGCTGAATGGGAACCGGAATTATCTCTTTTTTTGATAAGCCAAAGGCTATCCGTTAATATATCATTATATTTTTTCCATTGATTAAGATTTATATCGTTTATCTTGCTTGTCTTAACTTCTGACAAACCCTTAATGAGTCTTTTGGTATAGTATTTTGTTCTTTGCAGGGTGTGAGTTGCAAGAATCTGAGTTAATTCATTAACAAGATAGTTGTTTTTAATTTTTATCGTTTGACCATTTAAACTGAAGTTTAAATGGTCAAAATCACCTGTGCCAGAGGCTTCTATACTGTTTTTCATCTCTAAAATATTATGTTTTATTTCTGCTAAATCATTGCATGTAATTAATGTTTTTAAAAAGTTAATTATTTTAGTTTGAGTAGGTTTCATTTGGTATAATCTTTTTCCTTTCATATTTATAATATATAACTATGTTAATAAGAGTATCATATTCATTGTACTGTATAAAAAATACATATTTTATACGAATTTAAAATTTGTATGTTTTATCTTTCTTTAGTAGATTTATTAAAAAGATCAATTATCTCTTTTATAGTTAATCTTTTTTCTTTAATTCTTTAATTTCTACAAGGCGTTCTAATGCCTTTTCTTTTTTTATATTTCCGGGTTAATCTCTCCCCGCCCTGGTTTAAAAAGGCAATATGCTAAGCTAAGTATAATATTTAAGTAATTTATTTAACCGGGACCGGATAGTCTCCACTCAAATATTTTTTAAAATTATCTTCTGTGATATACC
>CAZOSY010000323.1:0-2719 GCA_964582565.1 uncultured Bacteroidales bacterium
CATCATAATTATTTATTAAAATTTAATTTGCAAACCTAAGAGCCTGAGGCGGATTTCACAGTAGAGACGAGGCACGCCTCGTCTCTACTAACAATGTAATACAAAATATATAAACAGATGAAAAGAATTAAACTTCACTGGCAGGTATTGATTGCATTAATACTTGCTGTTATTTTTGGTGTATTTTTTAAGGAATATATTAAATATGTTTCATGGATGGGAACAATATTTATGAATGCCTTAAAAATGATTATTATTCCATTAGTCCTGAGTTCAATAATATCTGGCATTACTAATATTAAAAAAGGAAGTAACATTGGAAGATTAGGAGTAAAAACAATATTTTATTATATAATAACAAGTTTTTTGGCAATTATCACAGGACTGTTTTTTATAAATGTTATCCATCCCGGTATTTCTTTGCATCTTGTAGCACAGAATTTTACCAACAAAGGAGCTGATTTTTCTACTTTAACAGATACTTTGCTAAATATTATTCCTGATAATATTTTTGTTGCTTTTACTAAAAACAAAATGCTTTCTGTAATTTTTATTGCTTTATTATTTGGATTTTTTATAACAAAAATTAATGATAAGCCAAGAATATTTTTGACAGACCTTTTTAACTCTGTTTTTGAAGTGATAATGAAGATAACTATGTTTATCATAAAATTTACACCTCTTGGAATTTTTGGCCTTGTTGCAAAAGTTGTGTCAGAACAGGATAATTTATTAGACCTGGCAGAAAATATGGGTTTATATATGCTCACCATTATTTTAGCATTAAGCGTTCATTTTTTTATTACTTTGCCATTAATAATAAAATTTGTTGGTAAAGTAAATCCTTTAAAGCATTTACAAGCTATGACAACAGCTTTGTTTACAGCATTTTCTACATCTTCTTCCGGTGCAACTTTGCCTTTAACAATGGAATGTGTTGAACATAATTCAGGCGTGTCTAATAAGATTACAAGTTTTACTCTGCCTCTTGGCGCAACAATAAATATGGACGGCACAGCATTATACGAATGTGTAGCTGCTATATTTATTGCACAGGCATATGGTATTGATTTGAATTTTGCTCAGCAATGTATAATTGTGTTTACAGCATTAATAGCTTCAATAGGTGCCGCATCAATACCTATGGCAGGATTGTTTATGATAACTATAATTTTAACAGCTGTTGGTCTGCCTTTGGATGGAATAGGTTTAATATTATCCGTTGACAGAATATTAGATATGTTTAGAACTACTACTAACGTATGGAGTGATAGCTGTTGTGCTGTTGTTATTGCGAAAACAGAAGGGGAGAAATTAAAAGTTTAGAAGATTGGAGATTTTTAGACATTCTGAATTTCAGTCATTTTGTCAAGAGTTTAATAATTTTTTTTTAATGAAACAAAAAATTAAAGATAATTTAAATCTGATTTCCAAACTAACTTTTAGAAGATTTTGGAATATAATAAAAATTTTTGTCAGTTTTTATTTATCACGTATAATTCATAAAACCGTTCATTGTGGAATGCCAATGAGTATTGCTGTTGAGCCAACAACTTCATGTAATTTAAGATGCGTTGAATGTCCTGCCGGACAACATAAGTTTACAAGACAAACAGGCACACTTACAAATGATGACTTTAAAAAAAATATTGATGAGTTATATAAAAATTTGATGTATCTTATTTTATATTTTCAGGGAGAGCCATATTTGAATTCTAATCTGTTTGAATTTATAAAATATGCCAAAAAGAAAAATATTTATACTATGACTTCTACAAATGCACATTTTTTAGATGATGATAATTCAAAAAAAACCATAGAATCAGGACTTGACAGATTAATTATCTCTATGGACGGAACAGACCAGAAAACTTATTCTTCGTATAGAGCAGGAGGCGATATACAAAAAGTTAAACAGGGAATAAAAAATATTGTCCAATGGAAAAAAAAATTAAACTCTTCTACTCCTTATGTTATTTTGCAGTTTCTTGTATTGAAAACTAACGAACATCAGATAGAGAAAATAAAAAAAGTTGGCTCGGAATTAGGCGTTGACCAAGTGCAGTTAAAAACAGCACAGATTTATGATTATAAGAAAAACGATTCTTTGATTCCTTCAAATGACAAATATTCCCGCTATAAGAAACAAGATGACGGAACTTATGTTATAAAAAACAAATTGCATAATCATTGTTTCAAAATGTGGTCTTCAGCTGTTATAACATGGGATAGATTAGTGGTGCCTTGTTGTTTTGATAAAGATGCAGAACATATACTGGGCGATTTAAAGCAAAATACTTTTAAAAATATCTGGAAAGGAGATATGTATAAAGATTTTAGAAATTCTATTTTAAAAAATAGAAAAAATATAGATATTTGTTGCAACTGTTCTGAAAAGTAGGATAAATGGCATTTGTATATAGATGTGTGTTTTTATTTCTATTTGTTTTTACTTTTTCTTCAAAAAATCCATCATACTTATTAAACAAATCTTCAGTTGTTATACCTGCAATAATTCCCAAATATTTTTTTTGTGCCTTTAAGGTTCATGTAAATAGAAATATTAACCCAATGAAAAATAATTCTTTCGTCTTCATATCATTTGTGTATAACATATTTAATAAAACCGTTCAAAGTAACTTTTGTATCTTCTGTTAAATCAATTCCCTTGTCAAATATTTTCTTGTTTATATAATTTATATCTAAGTAACTAATGAAT
>CAZOSY010000324.1:0-2703 GCA_964582565.1 uncultured Bacteroidales bacterium
CCTTATCAATAGTGCGTTTTTATAGTTCATAATTATTTTTAGTCGGACACTAATGATTCTTAAAATATTGAAATAAAAAACATATTATGGAAGCAAAATTTTCTCAACAAATAAAAGATGTTTTAACATACAGTCGTGAAGAAGCATTAAGACTTGGTAATGATTATATTGGTACAGAACATTTTTTATTAGGAATAATAAGAGAAGGTAAAGGAGTTGCTGTAGAAATTCTTTTGTCTCTTGGAGTAAACTTATCTGATTTGAAAAATAATATTGAAGGGGAAATAAAAAATGATAAAAATACGGCTATAAACCATAGTAAGAACATACCTTTATTAAAACAAGCAGAGAAATCTTTAAAACTTACTTATTTAGAGGCAAGATTTTTTAAAAGTGAAATAATAGATACAGAGCATCTTTTATTATCAATATTAAGAAATGGAAATAATTTAACTGCAAATTTGTTAGCAAAATACAACATTGATTACGAAGCTGTTAAGGAAGAGCTGGAATATATTTTATCAAATTCCGAAACAGGTAAAACTATTAAGAATGAATTATATGATGATACAGATGATAAAGAACCTGCCAATTCCAATTATTTTGATAAAGGTTCAAAGAGAGAAAAATCTTTTAAAACAAAGACACCTGTTTTGGATAATTTTGGCACAGATATTACAAAAGCAGCAGAAGAAAACCGACTTGATCCAATTGTAGGCAGAGAGCGGGAACTAGAACGTATTGCCCAGATATTAAGTAGAAGAAAAAAAAATAATCCTGTGCTTATAGGAGAACCCGGTGTTGGAAAAACAGCAATAGTTGAAGGATTAGCATTGAAGATAGTAAAAAGAAAGGTCTCACGTGCTCTATTTAATAAAAGGGTAATTGTTCTTGATTTAGCATCTCTCGTTGCAGGAACAAAATACAGAGGACAATTTGAAGAGAGAATGAAAGCTATGCTAAATGAAATAGAAAAAAATCCTGATGTTATATTATTTATTGATGAAATTCATACAATCGTTGGCGCTGGCGGTGCTTCCGGCTCCCTTGATGCTTCCAATATATTTAAACCGGCTTTAGCACGAGGTGATATACAATGTATTGGATCCACTACTCTTAATGAATACAGACAATATATAGAAAAAGATGGCGCTCTTGAAAGAAGATTTCAAAAAATTTTAGTTGAACCTACAAGTCCTGAAGAGACTGTTGAGATACTTAATAAGATTAAAGGAAAATATGAAGACCATCATTTGGTTAAATATTCAAAACAAGCTATTAATGCTTGCGTATCATTAACTACAAGATATATAAGTGATAGATGCTTACCCGACAAAGCAATAGATGCTCTTGATGAAGCAGGATCCAGAATACATATTACTAATATTAATGTGCCTTTGGAAATAACAAATATAGAAAATAAGATTGAGCAAGTAAAGCAAAAAAAAATAGAATCTGTAAAAGGTCAAAGATTTGAAGAAGCTGCTGAGTTCCTGAAAAAAGAAAAGAACTATATTGAGGCATTGGAAAGAGAAAATAAAAAATGGGAAGAAGAATTAGAAAAAAATAAAGAGGCAGTTGATGAGGAAGATGTAGCAGTAGTTGTAGCTATGATGACAGGTATTCCTGTTCAACGAATTGCAAAGAACGAAGGTGAGCGTCTTATTAATATGGATAAAGAGATTGCAAAATCAGTTATTGGACAAAAAGAGGCAATAAAAAAAGTTGTAAAGTCCATACGTCGTAACAGAGCCGGATTAAAAGACCCAGATAAACCTATTGGCAGTTTTATATTTTTAGGTCCCACAGGTGTTGGAAAGACATATCTTGCCAAAATTTTATCAGAATATTTGTTTGATACACAAGATGCATTAATACGTGTTGATATGAGTGAATATATGGAAAAATTTGCTGTATCACGACTTATTGGTGCTCCTCCGGGATATGTAGGATATGAAGAAGGCGGACAGCTTACAGAAAAAGTAAGAAGAAAACCATATTCTGTTATCTTACTTGACGAGATAGAAAAAGCACACCCTGATGTATTTCATCTATTGCTTCAGGTTCTGGATGACGGACGACTTACAGATAGTTTGGGACGCAGAATAGATTTTAAAAATACTATTATAATAATGACTTCTAATATTGGCTCAAGACAATTAAAGGACTTTGGACAAGGAATTGGATTTAACACTTCTGCAAAGATATCCGGCGCTGACAAATATGCTCACAGCATAATAGAAAATGCTTTGAAAAAGACATTTGCCCCTGAATTTCTTAACAGAATTGATGATGTTGTGATATTTAACTCTTTAAAACGTGAAGATATTCACAAAATTATTGATATTGAACTTTCTTATCTTTATGAGAGAACTGTTAGTATTGGATATACAATAAAAATATCAGGCAAAGCCAAAGATTTTATTGCTGATAAAGGATGGGATGATAAGTTTGGTGCAAGACCTATTAAAAGAACTATACAGAAATATATTGAAGACCCTTTGGCAGAAGCAATAATTAAAAAAGATTTTAAACAGGGAGATGTTATTCATATAGGTTTTGAGAATAAAACTCAAAAAATTAATATTAAAATAACAAAGGGGAAAAGTAAAACTTAACGTAGCAAAGCTACAAACAAATAATAAGATAGTGGCAGTAGCAGTGGCAGTAGCAGTGGCAGTGGCAGTAGCAGTGGCAGTAGCA
>CAZOSY010000325.1:0-2703 GCA_964582565.1 uncultured Bacteroidales bacterium
ATAAGGTCACCGATAAGGTCACCGATAAGGTCACCAATAAGGTCACCGATACTTTAACTGAAAATCAGCAAAGGATTATCAATTTAATGGTACATAATGCTTATATAACAACTAAAGAATTAGCTAATAAAATAAAAATATCGCAGAGAAAAATAAAGGAAAATATTGCCAAATTAAAAGAAAAAGGAATAATTGAACGTCTCGGGTCAACAAAGAACGGACACTGGGAAGTAATAAGTAGTGATAAATAAGTTGATATCTTGCTGTCGCTTAAATAAAGCAATACGTTTTATTAAGAAAAACATTCGGGATGGAAAAATTCAAAAAATAAAACATCTGTATTATTTTAATATGAATGAATATTCAAGATAATGAAAGATTGTATAAATAAATGAATAAAACAGAACTTAGAAACAGACCATTATCAGGCAAAACATAGAAACAGCTTATTAGCCGAAGCCTTTTACCTGACAGGCGAAGTAGAAAAATACGGTACCGGTTTTATAAGAATCCGCAAGCATTTAATTGATTATCCTGAGTTAAGTTACACTATTCAGGATTTGAATGATTTTCTAAGAGTTGTTATCGGGTCAAATAAAGATGTCACAAAAGATGTCACAAAAGATGTCCCTAAGGATGTCCCTAAAGATGTCCCTAAAGATGACACAATAAATGTCACAAAAGATGTCACAAAAGATGTCACAAAAGAAAAACGATTACAAACAATATTAAAAATAATCTCAAAAAATAAATCAATATCAACAAAAGAAATGGCAAAATTGCTGAATGTTACTATGCGAACAATAATGCGGGATATAGAAATTTTACGGGAAAAGGGTAAAATAAATAGAACTGGAGGCAGAAAAGACGGATACTGGAAAATTATTGAAAAATAAAACATCCGTATTATTTTAATATTGATGGATATACAGGATAATGAAAGGTTGTATAAATCGTAATATAGATTAATAATTTAACAATGAATATTTTTTTTAATTTTTTTAGTTTTTTTTTCAATTGAAATAAAAAAATGTATCTTTGTAAAATAAATTAACAGGCAGTTGCCTGTTTAAATTAATTTGGTCCATTTTTTACTATAATCCCCTTAAAAAATTAGGTGAATCTCAATATTTAAAAAAAATTGCGATAGATTTTGTCTGTGATACAGCTAAATATAAATATTCCTATAACTTTTCCTGGTTTGGAAGACACATTATTCAATATTCATACAGTTTAATAATATAACAAAATAAAGAGTGAATCAAAAACAACTCAAAGAACTAATAAAACAGGGTGAATCCCAGTACCTGGATTTCAAGAGAACACCAGCAAACATAGGAAAAGACATCTGTGGTTTTGCAAATACAAATGACGGAATTATACTTGTTGGTGTGAGTGATGATGGAAAACCTGTTGGTGTGAGTGATAAGAAAGAAGAGGATGTTGCTAATGCTGCATATTCATTAGACAAGCCGGTCTATCCTGAAATTGAGAAAATCAAATCAAACGGAAAAACCGTTCTGATGGTTAAAGTCAAGAAAAGTTCAGAACTGCATACATACAAAGGTTACGGATATAAGCGGATTGGTTCAACAAATAAGCCGATGAGTATTGAGGAATTGGTTAAAAGGGCTAATGAACTTGGGATTGTGAAGTTTGATTCGCAAGTTTGTAAAGAATCTACTCTTGAGGATATTGACGATGAGAAGGTAAAGTGGTATCTTGAACAGAGAGAAATCACAAGGAATATGTCTCGGGAAATAAAAATTCCCATAAACCAGTTTCTGCAAAATATAAAAGCATTAGAAGGAGATAAACCAACTTACGCAGGGATTTTATTTTTTGGAAAAGTCCCACAGAAATTTTTACTTAATGCACGACTGAGAGTTGTGAAATTTAAAGGTACAAAAGTGATTCACCCGACATTGGATACTGCTAACTGCGAGGGAACAATCTGGGAAATGGTAAATACAGCAGAAGATTTCATAAGAAAGAATATACGGCTTCTCGGAACAAGAACAGAAACAAGTTTCAGAAGAAAAGATAAATTTGAGTACCCGATAAAAGCCGTAAAGGAGGCGATACTCAATGCCTTGATACATAGAAACTATCTTGAAACAGGCGATGTCAGGGTTTTTATATTTGACAACCGGATTGAAATAATCAACCCCGGGAACTTCCCTGAGGGCGTAACACCTGAAAACCCTGCACATAAACCAGTTAATGAGAATCTCTGCCAGTTTGTTTATGACATTGGGTTTATTGAAAAGTACGGCTCCGGAATTTATATGATGCGGGACTTAAGTAGAAAATGGGGGAATAAAGAACCTTACTATGATCTCCACCCGATTGAAACCAGGATTATTTTTGAATCACCGATTAAAGAGACAAGTTTTATTGAAACAGATGAATTTGAGGGTTTGAACGAGCGGCAGAGAAACATGATGATGTTTTTATACAAATATGGGAAATTTACAAGAAAAGATTACGCGTCAGAAACTAATATATCATTAAGACATACGAACCGAGAGATTAATGAACTAATTAATAAAGGAAAAATTATCAAGCACGGGGAAGGAAGGGGCGTTTATTATACTCTTTCCTGATGTGGCACGATTAATGGCACGATTAATGGCACGATTATCATAAAAAATATATAATAAAATTTTAAAATGGACCCAATTTCAAAATTTAAAGTATTAA
>CAZOSY010000326.1:0-2696 GCA_964582565.1 uncultured Bacteroidales bacterium
TAATATTTAGAAACGATTTTACCTAAATTTTTAAATTTAGTCGGACAATAGTGATAAAAATTAATTTAATCATAAAAAATCATTAAACTTTTAAATTTATCTAAAAAAAAATACAAAAAAAACTACACTTTCCAACTATTATTTATTTTAAATCCTCTTAAAAAATCTTTTATACTTATTTTCCCTTTTCCTGATAGTTGTAATTCCTGTAAATGTATTAGTCCATCAATAGCAGTAATGCTTATGTTATTCTTACCATCAGTAACAATTTTTCCTGTTTTATAGCTAATACTCATTTTTTCTTTTAATATCTTAAAAATTTTAATATAATATTTTTTATTATCAGGAGAAATAAATTCTGTATAAGCAGCAGGATATGGGCTAAGTCCTCTTATAAAGTTATAGATATTATCAACAGAGTCGTTCCAATTTATTCTGCAATCTTTTTTTAATATTTTAGGTGCATTTTTAAATTTTTTATTTTTATTGTAAAAATCATGCTGATTAGTAGTTAAATAATTACCTAACTGAATAGCTTCAACTGTTTTAACAGTTAATTCTGCTCCTAAATTCATTAACTTATCGTGGAGTTCTCCTGCTGTTTCTTCTGGCTCAATAGTTATTTTTTCTTTAAAAATAATATTACCTGTGTCAATATTATGTTTTAGAAAAAAAGATGTTACGCCTGTTTGTGTTTCGCCATTTATAATTGCCCAGTTAATAGGTGCAGCACCTCTATATTGAGGTAATAATGAAGGATGTATGCTAAATGTGCCTAAGCGAGGCATATCCCATACAACATCGGGGAGCATTCTAAAAGCTACTATAACCTGCAAATCAGCTCTTAATGAACGTAATTCTTTAATAAAATTACTATCTTTTAAATTTGTTGGTTGTAATAATGTTAAATTATGTTTAAGAGAATATTCTTTTACAACTGAATACTTTATTTTTCTTCCCCTGCCAGCAGGTTTATCAGGAGATGTAATTACACCGACAACATTATTTTTATTTTTAATCAAAGCATCTAATGATGCAACAGCAAACTCAGGTGTTCCTATAAAAACAATTCCTAGGTCTTTGTTCATTTTAATAGCATTTTTATCTGTAAAAAAATTCTTTTGATGTCGGTTCAATATATCTTTCCTAATTAATTTTGAATTTATGATTAATGCTCCGGTATCTATATAAAACAAATCGGCAAAACAAATTGTTAACTGTTGACTGCAGATTTCCGATTATTATAATAAACTAAACCAAATTAAATTTTAAACCTACGATTTTTATTTTGGAAAGTTTTCTATTTTATATAAACTTATTTTCAGTAAGTTCATCTCCTAATCTAATCATTTTTATTGCGGATATAGCGGCTTCCACTCCTTTATTGCCATATTTACCTCCGGAACGGTCTTTTGCCTGTTGTTTATCATTTGTAGTAAGAACACCAAATATGACAGGAGTGTTATAATATAAATTTACATCTGTTATTCCTTTTGAAACAGAGTTACATATAAAATCAAAATGTCGTGTTTCGCCTTGAATAACACAGCCAAGACAAATAACAGCATCAACATTAGCATACTCAATAACATATTGAGCACCTAATGATAATTCAAAACTTCCGGGAACATGCTTTACTGTTATATCACCTTCTAATGCTCCGTTTTTTATCAATGTTGAATAAGCACCTTCCAGTAAGGCATCAGTAATCTCTGAGTTCCATTCAGAAACAACTATTGCAAAAGTCATACCTTGTGCCGAAGGAATTGTATCTTTATTATATTCGGATAGATTTTTAAGATTTGAAGACATTTTAACAAAATTATTGAATTATTTTTTTTTACTTAACCCTTCTGCTCTGGCTATATATTTTTCAATCTCTCTTGCTTCAAAACTTTTATTATATTCTTTTTGTATTTTTTTATATACTTCAGCAGCTTTATCAAATTTATTTAACTCTTCATAAGTCTGCCCTGCTTTTTTTAAAAACAAAGGGGATATAAAATCATTATCATTTTTATTAGCTGCTTCAAGATAATAATCTGCTGCTTTTTGTTTGTCACCTAACTCCATATAAGCATCGCCAATAGCACCAATAGCCATAGGTGCCACAATTTGATCTTTAGATTTGAATTTTTTAAGATATTTGATAGCGTCATTAAATTCACCTTTTTTTAAATAACATATTCCTAAATAATAATTGGCTAAGTTAGCCGATTTTGTTATCCTATATTCATCAATAATATCAACAAAACCCAAATAATTGCCATCACCATTGATTGCTAAGTCCAAAGAATCCTGCTCAAAATATTTTTCTGCCATAAACATCTGTGATTGTGCTTCTATCTCTTTGGGCTTAAGAATATATTTTTTATATCCCATATAAGCCAAAACAATTACAATTATTATACCAAGAACAATTAATATAATCTTTTGATTCTTTTCTATAAATTGCTCTGTTTTACTAAGTCCTTCCTCAACAGCAACAATTCTTTCTTCTGTAGTATCTTTCTTTTTTGCCATATTTTTAGTTTTAAAATTTACAAAAATAATTTTTTTTATTTAAATGACAGAATATTTTTATATTAAAAATTTTTAACGTAGCACAAGGCTACAAACAAATAATAAGATAGTGGCAGTAGCAGTAGCAGTGGCAGTGGCAGTATAATCTATTATTTTGGGGTAAATTTTTCTGG
>CAZOSY010000327.1:0-2679 GCA_964582565.1 uncultured Bacteroidales bacterium
TCATAATTCATAATTCATAATTCATAATTCGTAATTCATAATTCATAATTCATAAGTTTCCAGTTTCGTTCTTAAACCTTCAATTATTTTACGGTATTCCAATATATTTATGAGATTGCAAAGATATTCTCCATTTAGGATTTTTTAAAATATAATCAATAATAACCGGTATTATTTGTTTTCTTTTACTCCATTCGGCTTGTAAGAATAATTTACAATTTTTATTAACAAGTTCAGCATTTTTTTCAGCCCAGTCAAGGTCTGTTTTGTCAAAAATTATAATTTTTAGTTCATCTGCTTTTTGAAATATATTTTTAAGAGGTTTTTTGTTTTTTTTTGGAGACAGACAAATCCAATCCCATTTACCGGTAATTTTATGAACGCCGGATGTTTCAAGAAAAGTTTTAATATTTCTTTTTTTTAATTCAAAACAAAGATAATCAAGATTATATAACAAAGGTTCTCCTCCTGTAACAACAACAGTTTTGGCATTACAGACAATAATATTCCCAATTATATCATCAACAGATTTAAGAGGATAATTTTTAGGATTCCAGGATTTTTTGGTATCACACCATTTACATTTAATATCACATCCGGCCACTCTGATAAAATATGCAGCTTTACCTGAATAAAATCCTTCTCCCTGAATACTATAAAATTCCTCCATTAAAGGAATAACTTTTCCTTGTTCTAATAATAACTTTTTCAAAATTCGTTAATTTTTTGCATTTTCCCTTGCCACACAAAATAATTATCTTTAAATATTTTTTCATTATTTTTTTCTTCAAAGATTCCATAAATAGCAGAGCCCGTTCCACTCATTGATGCATATAAAGCCCCATATTCATATAATTTTTCTTTTATCATTTTTAGTTCAGGATATTTTTTAAAAATATTATATTCAAAATCATTATATAGTTCTGTTTTCCATCTATGAACAGGTCTTTTTATAATTTTATTAATTGATTGCTGTTGTTTTTTGCTCATTGTAATTTCGGAATAAGCTTCACTGGTATTTATATGTATATTGGGCTTTACAACTAGTATATAATATTTGGTTATATCAATTTCAACTGGATTAAAAATGTCTCCTTTAGAATATACAAAAGCAGGTTTATTATATATAAAAAATGCACAATCGCTGCCAAGTTTATTTGCATAATCTTTCATTTGTTCTTTAGAAAGGTTTAATAAAAATAACTTGTTTAATAATTTGATAGTAAAAGTTGCATCTGATGAGCCACCACCTAATCCTGCACCTACTGGTATCTGTTTGTGCAGATATATTTGGACAGGCGGTAAATCAAAGTCGTTTTTTAACAGATTATATGCTGTTATACATAAATTTGAATTTCCGGGAATTTTAATTCCGCTTGTTTGAATATTTGTTTTTCTCTCTGATATAATTATTTCAAGAGAATCGCATAATTTGACAGGATAAAATACTGATTCAATATTATGATAACCATCTTGCCTTTTTTGTGTAACAGATAGCCCTAAATTAATTTTACAGTTTGGAAAACAAATCATCAATTACATTTTTAAAATATACAAATTTATAAATTTGTTTTAAAAAAAATTGTAATTTGCAAAATAAAATAATAAGAGGTGAAATATTTATGGAAAAATAATTTTGATATGTAAGAGAATGGTCCGCCTTAGGCGGATTTAGCAATTAAAAAAATGAAACGATAAAACAATTGAACAATGTAACTTGCAACTTGCAACTCGGAACTTGAAACATCAAATATGGTAACTACTTAATTACAAATTAAATACAAAAATATAAATGTATGAAAATAATAATAACAATATTAATAATTTTAACTTTTAATAGTAATAATGATTTTGCTTTATATAAAAGTATAAAAACAAAAGCTAATTTTATTACTGTTGATAAGCTTGGTAATATTTATTTAGTTAATAATGACCAAATATTAAAATATGATAATAATGTTAATTTTTTAATGTCTTACAGTAATAAAGATTTAGGTAAAATTACTTATGTTGATGTAAGCGATCCCTTAAAAATTCTTGTGTTTTATAAAGATTTCGGTCAAATTGTTTTTTTAGATAATACACTTAGTATTAAAGGAGATGTATTATTACTTGAAATGTATGAATTAGAGCAATCTACTCTTGCCTGTTCTTCTTATGAAAATGCTTTCTGGGTTTACGAACCCAATATGTATAAATTAACCCGTGTTGACAAAAATTTTCAGATAAGACAGCAAAGCGGAAACATTACTCAACTTATTGGTGAGGAAATAAGCCCTAATTATCTTACTGAAAGTAACAATTTTATTTATCTTAATGATCCAAAAATTGGTATTTTGGTCTTTGACAAGTATGGAACTTATTCCAAAACCATACCATTTAAAGGATTAACTTCTTTCCAGATTACTGGAAATAGACTTTTTTATACAGAAGCATCATTAATTAAAACTTATAACTTAAAAACACTTGACGAGACAACAACTAAATTACCTGAAGAAAAAGCTTTGTCTGTTAATGTATGGCAAAATAAACTTTATATCTTAAATAATAAAGAAGTAAATATTTATTCTATCATAAATAAAAAATAAGTAATTATTCAGGTATAGGGAAATAAGGTATAGGGTATAAGGAAATAAAGAATATTGTATAAAAAAGCCAAAGGAATATATCATTGATAAA
>CAZOSY010000328.1:0-2675 GCA_964582565.1 uncultured Bacteroidales bacterium
ATAGTTAAAATCCTTAATATTACTATTTTTGTATATAATTTGAATCTCTTTTAAACAATAATGAAGATTTTACTTTTTTCTCAGGTAGTATGGAATTTTTACAGAGGCAGACGTCATGAAACAACCCTTATGCTTTCAAAATCAGGAAATCATTGCGTTTATGTTAATCCTGTCCGATATAAAAACTGGGAAAAATCAAGTATAAGATTACATAATGTTTCTAAAAATGAAATTCATAAAAATATGACTGTCATTGAAAGAAACATTAAATTAAGAAAATCTTTTCTGGTCTTAATATATGAAAATATTAATAATGTCAGATATATAAAAAAAGAAAAACCAGCTCTTGTAATTTCTTTTGACCATTTAATGAGTTTAGCCCCTTGTATATATTGCAAATTAAAAAAGATTAAATTTATATTTGATGTTACTGACAATTGGGAAAGAGTGGAGACAAGTAAACTCCGTGCTTTATACTGGAAACTTATTGCAAAGCCAATTATCGGACTGTTATCTTATGCTGTAACAAGCACAAGTCATAAGCAGGCAAAATCTTTTAAAAAATACAACTCCAGCGTATATATTATTCCTAATGGAAAATCAAATGAGTTTATTGCGGAGACACAGAAATATATTAATAAAAAGTGTGAGAATAAAGTTAATTTTGTTGCAAATTTAAGAGATTGGTATGATTTTGATTTGCTCTTTGATGTCTTTAACGAATTTCCTGATTTACAGTTAAATATATATGGCAAAGGCGATTTGTATAATTATTTACTTGTTCAATCAAAACAGTATGATAATATAAATATATTAGGTAATATAGAAAGTAAATATATTCCCAAATTAATGGCAGAGTCATTATTTGGTATTTTGCCATTAAAATCAGGTAAAATTAATGATTCAATTTGTCCTATTAAACTGTTTGATTACTGGGCGGCAAAAAAAGTAATTGTCGGATATCCAACTTATGAATTAAAAATAATAGGAAAAGATTGCTTAATGTTTGCCCGCAATAAAGAAGAATACATTAAAAATATACAACTTATTCTAAATAATGATAAATTGAGAAATGATTTGGGTGAAACAGGATACCAAAAGATTAAGAATATATATAATTATGATAAAATTATTGTAAATTTTGAGGAAATTATTAGCTAGAGTATGAATTGTAATTTTTTTAAAAAAGAACCCTTTATTTATATGTTTAATAAAATAAATATAAGAGACAAAGAAACCTTTCATAACATAATATGGAGAGGAATTCATATATTTGGAACAAAAGGTATAACATTTCTTATTTTTATAATATGTGCAAAATTACTCAATGCTTTTGATTTTGGACTTTATAATTATGTATTAACAATTGCATTTTTTCTTATAATCTTTACTGATTTTGGAATATCAAAAGCATCTAGCAAATATGTTGCTGAATATAATGCTGTAAACAAAGAAAAACTGAAGTCGGTTTTATTTAATGCAGCCCTGATAATATTAATGTTAAGCTGTGTAATTTCTTTACTTGTTTTGTTTTTGGGCAGATTTATATTTTCAAATCAATATTTATTATATATATATTATCTTTTGCCTTTACTGTTTTTTGCTCCGCTTAGCTTTCTTTATGATGGAATTTACAGAGGACTGAAAAAGTTTAAAGAATTATCAATCATTTCTTTAATTGTTAGCTCTGTATCTCTTGGTTTTGTTTTTATATTAGTTGATAAATATAAATTAACAGGTGCTTTAATTGCACAAAACTTATTTTATTTCTTGTTATTTATTGCTTTAACTATTAGATACAAAAATTTTAATTTTAAAATAGACAAAAAGATTATCAAAGAAATAGGTAAGTATTCTTTATTTATTGGAGTTGCAGGAATATTTGCCTTTTTTACATGGCGTGTTGATATATTGTTTTTAGGACATTATAATTTTATTAAAGAAATAGGTTTTTACGAAATAGCATATAAAATATTAGCTTTATTTATTATTCCTTTTACAATTATAGGACAAGTTATTGCTCCTGATATTACTAAATATTTCTCAACTAAAAATTATTTTTTGGTTAATATAAAATTTAAAAAATATTTATTTTTTTCAATAATAGTAAGTACCGTCTTTCTTTTAATGTTTATATTATTAAAACATAAAATATTTAGTTTGTTTTTTAATAAATATTATACTAATGATATGAAGCATCTTTTAATTGTAATGTTACCTTTATATTTTACTTCTATGTTGTTGGGAATGGTATCTCCTTTTGCGGTATCTACAGGACATGCAAAAATGGGTATGCACTTCTTAATTATAGTTGGATTACTTAATCTTGTTTTTGATTATATATTTATAAATCTTTTTGACTTCTGGGGATTAATATATTCAACAATAATAATAAAATGCCTGGGAACTATTATATTTATATATTTTTATTATAAAATATTGCGTAAATTAATATTAAACCGCGATTCCGCTTTTCTGCCTAAATAGAATTATCAGATGAAATAAGACCTGTAAACCGTATTAAACAAAGAATATCAGAAGCTGAAAACTTGGTTCTTCGGTAAAATTTGTGGGAAAAATATTATAATTGACCTAATTTCTAAATAAATTCCTTCAGGACAATGTTATTTAGGGGAGTTCTAATAATTGGTTTTGTATATGAAAGTGAGCGAAAA
>CAZOSY010000329.1:0-2620 GCA_964582565.1 uncultured Bacteroidales bacterium
TCGTGAGAACGCTTCGCTTAGTTTATACGGAGTTATTCATATTTTTTCCCTTTAGGAAAAATATTTTTAATACAATTTTACAGTAGAGACGAGGCATGCCTCGTCTCTACTAATAAGAATGTAATACAAATAAAATTGTGTGAATGAGTAGTTTTATTTTTTACATATAATATAATCACTTGATATTACGGATGTTATAAGATTTTATTATTTTTGTATCTCCAAATTTTTAAGAAGTCTGAATTTTTTAGTTTATGAATTATTCAGGTTAAGAAATGATTTATTATTTTAAGAATTATATAACAAAATTTTGATACTTATGTATTAATACAAAATTAAAAATAAAATGTTTAATAATATACATTTTGCTCAGCCATATTTTTTATATTTATTATTTATAATACCTTTGCTAATAACTTGGTATTGGTTTAAATATAAAAAAAACAATGCTGAAATACAAATATCCTCAATAAATAGTTTTAAAACATCATCAAAAACTTTTCGTCAAAAATTATATCATGTCCCTTTTATACTTCGTATAATGGCTATTATTTTATTGATTATTGCAATAGCAAGACCTCAATCAAGCACCAGCACAAAAAATGTCTCTATTAAAGGTATTGACATCATTACAGCATTAGATATATCAGGAAGTATGCTTGCCGAAGATTTTAAGCCAAATCGTTTAGAAGCAGCCAAAGATGTAGCAACAAAATTTATCAATGGAAGACCCAACGACAGAATAGGACTGGTAATATTTGCAGGAGAAAGTTTTACTCAATGTCCTCTAACTACTGACCATACTGTACTTAAAGCCCTGTTTAAATCAGTAAAAAGTGGTATTATTGAAGATGGCACTGCAATAGGCAATGGCTTGGCAACTGCTGTGAACAGAATCAAAGACAGTAAAACCATTAGCAAAGTAATTATATTATTAACCGATGGTGTGAACAACAGAGGAGAACTTGACCCGCGCTCAGCAGCTGAAATATCAAAAATATTCGGAATAAGAGTATATACTATAGGCATAGGCTCTATGGGAATGGCTCCATATCCTTTTCAAACTCCTTTTGGTATTCAATATCAAAATGTAAAAGTACAAATTGATGAACAACTGTTAAAAGAAATTGCAAACACAACAGGAGGAAAATATTTTAGAGCTACTAATAAAAAAAAATTAATAAAAATATATGATGAAATAGATAAAATGGAAAAATCAAAAATAGATGTTACTAAATTTACTAAAAAGAAAGAGGAATTTTTACTCTTTGCTTTAATAGCTTGTTTTCTGTTTATAATTGAAATTTTACTTAAAAATACTGTTTTTAAATCTATTCCATAAAATTTATAAATTAATAAGAAAATGTTTCGTTTTGAAAATACATATTACCTCTATGCCTTGGCTCTCATACCTCTGTTCATAATATTATTTATGCTCATGAAGAGATGGAAGAAAAAATCTCTTAAAAATTTTGGAGAAAGTTTTTTGATTAAGCAACTTATGCCTGATGCCTCAAAGCATAAACTTAATATCAAATTTTTAATTCTGATGATTGCTTATATTTTTCTTGTTTTAGGACTGGCTAATCCTCAAATAGGTTCAAAATTAGAAAAAGTTAAACGTAAGGGCTCTGACCTTATAATTGCTCTTGATGTATCAAACAGTATGCTTGCCCAAGATATTAAACCTAGCAGATTGGAAAAATCAAAAAATGCTATATCACAACTTATTGATAAACTAACAAATGACCGTATAGGCATAATTGTATTTGCAGGAAAACCTTATGTGCAACTGCCTATCACAACGGACTATGGAGCAGCCAAAATGTTTCTGTCAACAATAAATACAAATATAATCTCATCACAAGGCACAGATATAGGCGCTGCTATAGAACTTGCTTATAATTCTTTTGGAGATACAGATAATAAAAAAGACAACAAAAATAAATCTATTATTATAATCTCTGATGGCGAAGACCAGGAAGATAACGCAGTAGAAATATCTAAAAATGTTGCGGGAAAAGGTATAACTATCAATACTATTGGTATTGGCTCTACTCAAGGCGCTCCCATACCTGTGTCTATGCAAAGCAACAGATTTAAAAAAGACAGACAGGGAAATACTGTTATTACAAAACTAAATCAAACAATGTTAGAACAAATAGCTAGCACAGGAAACGGTATATATGTCCAAGCTAATAATACTGAAATAGGACTAAATAAAATATTCAGAAAAATTGATAAACTGAACAAAAAAGAATATGAAAGCAAAGTGTTTACTGAATATGAAGATAGATTTCAATATTTTATAGCAATATCACTTTTTTTGTTAATATTGGAATTGTTTATCTTTGAACGAAAAAGCAAACTTTTTAGAAATGTAAATCTATTTAAACCTAAATAATTCACAAATTTATCCAAAAAGTTTGTAAATTACACATATTCAACAGATTAACAAAGTTATGATTAAAAATAAATTTATTTTTAGACTTATTAAAATTTTAACTAAAATGTATATTATTTTTGGAAAATTTTTCTTATATTTTTTAATTTTGTTTTAATTATAAAATCCCGAAAGGGATTTAATTTTCACCCCGTAGGATAATATCCAACGGGGTAA
>CAZOSY010000330.1:0-2610 GCA_964582565.1 uncultured Bacteroidales bacterium
AGTAGTATTAAAAGAACTTAAAGAATCATTATATTGGTTAAGATTAATTGAAAAAACTAAATTTGTTGACAAATCCGATGCCATACTTGTTTTTTTGTTGAAAGAAAACAGGGAACTGATAAAAATAATTGCAAAATCTATCGTAACTTCAAAATCAAGATAAATGTTCTGAACTCAAGATACTTTTGACTTTTAATTTTTGGCTTTTGGCTTTTGACTTTATTATTTTAATTTCAAGCTATGAACGGTTACAATAAAACCTATTGTCCCCCTGATATTTTCTTTGAACCCATCATAAGGCATCTTTACTTACTGAAAATAAATTAATTATAAAAGATATGAATAAGATAAAAATAAAAAATATTATACAATCATCAATAGATGTAAAGCAAAAGCTTTTGAAAGATGATGATTTAATCAATGTTATTTTAAAAATATCTGATGAAATTATTAATGCCTTTAAAAACAACAATAAATTATTGTTATGCGGTAATGGAGGAAGTGCAGCAGATGCACAACATATAGCCGCTGAATTTTCAGGCAGATTTTATTATGACAGAGACCCATTGTTTGCTGAAGCATTGCATACCAATACTTCTTTTATTACTGCTGTTGCTAATGATTTTTCCTTTGACCAAGTTTATTCAAGAGCTGTGAAAGCCAAAGGCAAAAAAAATGATATACTTATTGCAATATCTACATCAGGAAATTCTGAAAATATTGTTAATGCTGTTATTGCTGCTAATAAAATAGGAATGATTACTGTTGGAATGACAGGCAAAACAGGTGGGAAAATAAAAGATATATGTAAATATTTAATAAATATTCCTTCTGATGATACACCACGAATTCAGGAAGTTCATATATTAATTGGACATATACTATGCGAAATAGTTGAGTCAAAAATGTTTCCAAAATAGACCCAATGTCAATGGATATAAAAAATTTTGATACTGAAAATATTCAAATTTTAAAAATTGATAAATCATGGACTTTGTTTCTTGACAGAGATGGCGTTATAAATAAAAGAGTTATAAATGATTATATATTAAAATGGGAACAATTTGAATTTATGCCAAATGCTTTAAAAGCAATAAAAAAATTTTCAACATTATTTGGCAATATATTTATTATTACTAATCAGCAAGGAATAGGCAAAGGTCTGATGACACAAGACGATTTGTTTGAGATACATAAAAAAGCCATTGATAAAATTGAACAATACGGAGGCAAAATTGACAAGATATATTTCTGCCCTTTCAAAAAACAAGACAACAGTTTTTTGCGAAAACCAAATATTGGTATGGCTTTACAGGCAAAAAAAGATTATCCTGAAATAAATTTCAGAAAATCTGTTATGATAGGCGATTCTATTACTGATATGGAGTTTGGATATAAAATGAAAATGATTAATGTATTTATATCTGATGATTTACAGATAATAAGAGAAAACTACTCAATAATCAATTATACATTTAAAGATTTGTTTGAGTTTTCGCAAAATCTATGAAAAGAACGCTATCTGCTGTCTATCAATTCTTTGCGACATTGTTTGCCCAGTAAGGAATAATGATCCCAGTTGGATAAGAAAAACCACATTAAATGGAAGACCCAATTAAATAAAAGAGATTTAACGGGGCAAGAATCTAACTGGGTAAACCCCGTAGGATAATATCCAACGGGGTAAACTGTATCCGCGCGTCTTTGCGCTAAAATATTAAATTGAATTCATAATTTTTTTTATAATTAGACCTGATTTTAATTTTATAGCATTTTGAAAACATATAATATCAAATATTTTTTAGCCATTTTTTATGCCTTTTTTATTTGGTCAATATCTGTATATAGTCAATCCATATCAGTAAAAGACACTAATTATACTGACGCAAACGGCTTAAAACAGGGATGTTGGGAAAAATATGACAAAAATAATGTTCTGAAATATAAAGGAACCTTTAAAAATAATATTCCTGTTGATACATTCAGATATTACGATGCCAAAGGATTTACAGAAACTGTATTATTTTTTTTAAACAATAGCAATACAACTGAAGCAAAACATTATTATGCTAATGGCAAAATAAAAGGTTCAGGATTATATATTAATAATAAAAAAAATGGTCTGTGGAAATATTATAATAGGAAAGGTATTTTAATAACAGAAGATTTTTATAAACAAGGCAAAAAAAATGGTGTATGTAAAATTTATTATGCCAACGGCAATCTGAGTGATAAAAAAACATGGAAAGATCATACTAAAAATGGTGAATGGAAACAATATTATAGTGATGGAGCAATAAAATTACAGGCATATTATAAAGATAATTTTTTAGATGGTCAATTCAAATTTTATTATCCATCAGGCATAGTTATGACATCAGGAATTTATGAAAAATCCTTTAAACAAGGTGTATGGACTTTTCATAATGAAAAAAACGAACTTGTTAAAAAGAAAACTTTTGAAAAAGGAAAGATGATAAAAGAAGAGGTCTTTATCAAAGAGGAAGATAAAGATATTAAAAAAAACTATTAGTGTCCGACTAAAAATGAAATTGGAATTTATAATAGTAGATTCCTCACTCCGTTCGGAATGACAACTTCGTTATGTTG
>CAZOSY010000331.1:0-2604 GCA_964582565.1 uncultured Bacteroidales bacterium
CCTCCAACATGCGTTTTAGCAAACCAATCCCATTTTATAACAATATCCCACACATAATTGCTCAGATGAAAAGCAGTTTTGTAAGCAGATACATCATTTAGCTGTAAATATTTATTTTGCATAATTTTAACATTTTAAACCATCTAACAATAAAACTATAAAACCATTTAACCATTATATATCTGGAAACCATTCCATTCAGGCAACTGCCTGATCCGAAATTAAATTGTCAAGATACTAATTTTTTAATTATGTTTTATTTTATTAATTTTTTTCCGTTCATTTTCATTTAAAACAATTTTTCTAATACGCATTGAATTAGGAGTAACCTCTACATATTCATCTTTTTGAATATATTCCAAAGCTTCTTCAATACTAAAAACAATTGGAGGAGGAAGATTTACTTTGTCATCAGAGCCGGCAGCTCTCATGTTAGTAAGTTTTTTTTCTTTTATTACATTAATAACAATATCATCGATACGTGTATTTTTACCAACAACTTGTCCTTTATAAACAGTATCGCCGGGAAAAATAAAAAATTTTCCTCTGTCCTGAAGTTTATTTAAAGCATAGGGAATAGCCGTTCCTGTTTCCATTGCTATTAAAGACCCGTCTTGTCGGGCTTTAATTGTTCCTTTATAGGGTTCAAAACTTTTAAAACAATGTGAAATTATTGCTTTACCATCTGTAGCTGTCATTAAAATATTTTTTAATCCAATTATTCCACGCGACGGTATATTAAATTCAAGATGAATATAATCAAATTTACGTTCTATAGAAATCATCTCTCCCTTACGTTTATTAACAATTTCAATGGACTTACCTGATATTTCTTCAGGTAAATCAACAGATAACAATTCTATTGGCTCGTATTTTTTTCCTCTAATATTTTTAATAACTACTTGGGGTTGTCCTACTTGAAGTTCAAAACCTTCACGTCGCATTGTTTCAATAAGAATTGATAAGTGAAGAACACCTCTTCCAAATACGGTAAAGGCATCTGCAGAGTTTGTTTCTTCAACATGTAAAGCTAAATTTTTTTCAGTCTCTTTATATAATCGTTCTTTTAAATGACGGGATGTAACATATTTACCATCTTGTCCAAAAAAAGGAGAATTATTAATAGTAAAGAGCATGCTCATTGTAGGTTCGTCAATTGAAATAGGCGGCAATGCTTCAGGATTTTCATAATCGGCAACAGTATCTCCAATATCAAAATTATCTATTCCAACTAATGCGCAAATATCTCCTGCTTCAACTTTTTCAACCTTTTTTTTTCCTAAACCTTCAAAAACATAAAGTTCTTTTATTTTTGTATGTTTAATGCTTTTGTCTCTTTTTATTAAAGAGATGTTCATTCCTGAAATTATTGTGCCTCTGTGAACCCTGCCAATTGCAATTCGCCCCACATAAGAAGAATATTCAAGTGATGTTATTTGTAACTGAGATGTCCCTTTTTCAATTTTGGGTTCCGGAATATATTTTATAATTGCGTCAAGCAAAGGCACAATATTGTTTGTTGGTTTTTGCCAATCAGTTGACATCCATCCTTGTTTGGCAGAACCATAAATAGTTGGAAAATCAAGTTGAAATTCTTCAGCATCAAGGCTAAACATTAAATCTAAAACTTGCTCTTGCACTTCCTCTGGTCTGCAATTTTGTTTATCCACTTTGTTAATAACAACAATCGGCTTTATCCTTAATTGAATAGCTTTTTGTAAAACAAAACGAGTTTGTGGCATTGTGCCTTCAAAAGCATCTACCAGCAATAAAACACCGTCTGCCATATTCAGAACACGTTCTACTTCTCCTCCAAAATCAACATGACCTGGAGTATCAATAATATTAATTTTTACATCTTTATAAACAACTGAAATATTTTTAGATAATATTGTAATGCCTCTTTCTCTTTCAAGTTCATTACTATCCATAATTAATTCTCCAGGTTGTTCATGACCTTTAAACAAATTACCTTGCATCAAAATTTTATCAACGAGAGTGGTTTTACCATGGTCAACATGTGCAATAATTGCTATATTTCTTATCTTTTGCATATTTTTAAAAAGATGCAAAAGTAATCATAAATTAATTGCTTTTCTGCTATAAACCATTATAAATTTTGTAACTATACTGAAACAAGTTCAGCACAGGTTACTGAAACAAGCACTGAAATAAATACTGAAATAACCCTGACACGATATTGAAACAAGTTCAACATAAAGTTCAGGATAAAATTCAGCACAGGTCTCATATTAAAGAAATGTTTACCTCGTTGGATAAAATATCCTACGGATTAAATAATTTTTGCTTAAATACTATGTAGTGCCTGCACGAAAACAAATAATATTTTCTCATATTGTCATTCCGAATTTATTTCGGAATCTGATTATCAAGTTATTATAGATTCTGAAACAAGTTCAGAATGACAAAAAGTATTGTTTTCGTGCAGACATTATTTAAAGTATATTATTACTTACTATCATTTTTTTTTGTCTTTTTTACTGTTTTTTTTACTGTTTTTTGTTTTTTTACTTTTTCTTTATCAATAACTTCTTTTTTTGGTGTATTTTTCTTTTTGCTATCTTTTTTTACATCTTCTACTTT
>CAZOSY010000332.1:0-2588 GCA_964582565.1 uncultured Bacteroidales bacterium
AGTAAAAAAATATTCAGTTTTTTGTTCTAATATCAAAGTTCAATTTCTAAAATCTTAATATTTTTACTGATTTGCCATTTTCTTTGTTAAATTGTTAAATCTCATCCGCATTAAGCAGAGTTACAGATGTTTCATATTATATTATTTTATTTTTTTTAAGTTATGAGATATAATTTAAAATAAATTTTTAAATTCGCAATTTAAAATAAATTTTTAACTTTGCAATTCAAAATAAAATCAAGTTATCATAAAATAATATATATATGAGTAATTTAAGAATAGCTATTATGGGAGGATGGAATACTGATTCCGGTGCTTCTTTCCATAGCGAAATGATTGGCAGAGCTTTTGTAGAACTTGGCTATAAACTGGATGTGTTTACCTTTTTTGGCAGTAGTTTTCATGGAACAAATATAACAGGTAAAGATGAAGATTATGTTGAAAGATGTTTTACTGTATCCGGAGATAAAATACAAAAATTAAATGCTGTTCCGTTTATTACCAAAGATTATGATTATTTTATTGTTGAAGATTTGGGAATGCTTCCCAATGACTTACTTGCTAAGATATTTCATAGAATAAAGGGGAAAGCAAAAGTAATAAATGTTGTTCATGATTATGAATTAACACAAAACCCATCTTTTTATCAATTTGAATGGGATGCAATCATTGCTTTTGACCAAAGGTATTATAACTTTCTTATTAAAGGTTATGACAAAGATAAGGTTAATATAATACCTTATCCTGCTCACCAGATGAAAAAAGGTGATAAAAGAGCAGCCAGAGAAAAACTTGGTATTCCACAGGATAAAAAGATTATTCTCACATTTGGTCCGGCTGCAGCACTTATAGCACCGCTTATCCCTACAATAGCAAAATTGAAAGAAGAATATCCTGTCAAATTACTTGCAGTAACGAAAAATAATGAGGCGCTTAATATGATTAATGCTTTCAAAAATGCAGAACTTATGGATATTGAAATAAGAGAAGAAGCACCTGATATAGATCATTTATATGATTATCTTTATGCTTCTGATTTGTTATTAATAAATAAATCATCAGAACGTATTGTCCTGTCAAGCACAATTTATCAGTGCATAGGTTCTGGGTGTCCTATAGTTGCTCTTAACTCTACTTTTACAGAACTTTATAAAGAGTCTATCATTAAATTTTCTGATATGGAAGAACTGATTTCGGGAATAAAATCTGTTTTTGATCAGGGAGATAAATATAAAACTCTTATAAAAGAAGCAGAAAATTTTGTAACAGAAAATTCGTCAATAGTAATAGCACAAAAATTTATAGATTTATTTAAACATCTTAAATAAAGGGGAGTTCTAATAATTGGTTTTGTATATGAAAGTGAGCAAAAAATATCAGTATGAGGCGGAGGGTAAAATATTCCGCAGGCATAGCCATAGCTATGGTGAGGAAAGATTTTGCCCGATAACGAAATAATGATATTTTGCAGCCACTTGTAATAAAAAGTAATTATTAGAACTCCCCTAAAATAATAAAGGGAAAAAATCACTTTCCCATTTCATTGATAATTTAATTTTAATATTCACAATATAATAAAAAAGGAGGATTATATGTCTTTTAAACTTCAAAGGTACAAAAAAAACCCAATAATTGAACCTATTTTTGAACATCCGTGGGAGTCGATTGTTACATTCAATACTGGTGCATTGATTCTTGATGATAAAGTCCATCTTTTATACAGGGCAAGAGGCGCAAAAGGTGGAATATCAAGAATAGGATATGCATGTTCTGACGATGGTTTTAATATTACTGAAAGATTGCCAGAGCCAGTATATTTGCCAGACCCTTTAAATGATAGAGAAGCTTTTGGATGCGAAGATCCAAGGCTTACCAGAATAGATGACACTATATATATGACTTATTCGGCATATGGAACTGTCCCCGGAATGAACAGTATTCAGACATGGGTTCAGCTAGCTATGACTTCTATTTCTGTTGATGATTTTAGAAACAAAAGATGGAACTGGAGCAAAAGAACATACCCGTTTCCATATACTGATAACAAAGATTCTTATCTGTTACCTGAAAAATATAAAGGTAAATACGTTCTTTATCATAGAATTCCACAACATATATGGGTAGGATTTTCAGATGATTTAAAGACATTTAATGATAATTCAATAGTTATGATGCCACAGGGCTCAGGATGGGAATATTATAAAATAGGTGGCGGAGGAACACCAATAAAGACAGAAAAAGGTTGGGTACATATTTATCATGCTGTTGACCGTAATATGTATTATCGCCTTGGGTTAGCTGTTTTTGACCTTGATGACCCAAGAAAATTAATATACAGGCATCCTGAACCAATCATTGAACCAGGCGAAGAATATGAAAAAGTAGGTGATGTTTCAAATGTTATTTTTACCTGCGGCACAGTAGAAAAAGACGGACAACTACTTGTATATTACGGCGGAGCAGATACTGTTATAGGTGTTGCTTATGCTGATATTAAAGATATACTTAAACTGTTTTAAGGATATTAAATTAGTTGGTTCTACCACGAATTTAATGGAAAATTATAATTTAGCAGGAAAAACAATGAT
>CAZOSY010000333.1:0-2579 GCA_964582565.1 uncultured Bacteroidales bacterium
GCCTGAGGCGGATATATCTGTCAGATGATGCATACCTGAATAGATACAAATAATAATATAAAATGACAAAAAGATATTTTATTAAATTATCGTTTAATGGCAAAGAATATCACGGATGGCAAATCCAAAATAACAGTATAACTGTTCAGGGAAAATTAAATCAGGCATTATCTTTAATATTAAATCATAAAATAAATGTAATTGGAGCAGGAAGAACAGATGCGGGAGTTCATGCCAAAAATTTCTTTGCTCATTTTGATTTCAATCATTATTTTAATGAAAAAGAAAAAATATCTTTGATTTTTAAACTAAATAATTTTTTACCATCAGATATAGTGATACATGATATTATAAAAGTAAAAGATGATGCTCATGTCCGCTTTGATGCTATTTTAAGAACTTATAAATATTATATCAGCAGGACAAAAAATCCTTTTAACAAAAATTTTTCATATTATTTTTATGGAAAATTAAACATTGCTCTAATGAATAAAGGAGCAAAAAAAATATCAGAATATGAAGATTTTTCTTGCTTTTCAAAATCACATACACAGACAAAAACAAATATCTGTAAAATAACTTATGCAAAATTTGAACAACAAAACAATATGTTGATATTCACAATTACTGCAAACAGATTTTTAAGAGATATGGTAAGAGCTATTATAGGCACATTATTAAATCTGGGACAAGGAAAAATTAAATTGAATGATTTTAAAAAAATTATAGAAAGCAAAAATCGTTCTAATGCAGGCAAATCAGTAGATGCACAAGGACTTTTTTTAACAGAAATTGTTTATCCTGATCATATTTTTAAAAGTTTCCCGTAATTTTAATTTTGTGATATATTTACCATAAAATATGTAACCATTCGCTTAAGGCGAAGAAAATATAAAAAATCAGAGATAATTATGCAGGTTTGTTTATAAATTTTAATCTTTGCGACTTGGCGGCTTTGCGTGAAAATAATACCTCTCGCAAAGACGCTAAGACGCAAAGAAAATCGGAATTCCGACTTGTCAGAACTGAATAAATACAAATAATTTATAGAGATGTTACTTATTTATACACATAGAATAACCAAACGGGTTAAATATATTTTTAAATTAATATTTGAAAATCTATTGGGTATTAAATTTGTTTTAACATCAAACAAAGAGGACTTTAGAAATTATAACGGGGCTAAAATCAATTATTCCAAACAAATTATTGATGATGAAATATTTTTTTTATCTCATAATCTTTTGTTTGAAAAAGGTATAAAAGAGCAGAATCTCTTATTTTCAGAGTCTGAACAATCAAAAGTCTTTTTTATTAATAATAATAAAAAATCAGCACTTGCTTTTGACCCTTTTGCTGCCAGTTTTTATCTTGTTAGCCGATATGAAGAATATCTGCCTTATATAAAAGATAAATACAACAGATTTTCTGCTAAAAACAGCATTGCTTATAAATATGGATTTCTTGATAAACCTGTGGTTAATATATGGGCAATAAAAATTGCAGAAATTATTAAACAAAAATTCAGTTCTTTTAATATTCCTGAAAAAAATTATAAATTTATTCCAACTATTGATATTGATATTGCTTATTCTTATAAATCAAAAGGATTTGTAAGGACAATAGGTGGTTATCTGAGAGCATTAAAAAATATTGACTTTCATGAAATTGCTGAACGGACAAAAGTGCTGACAAAATCAAAAAAAGACCCTTTTGATACATATCAGTTTATTTTTGATATTCATAAAAAACATAATCTAAATCCTATTTATTTCATCTTATGTGCAGATTATGCACAATATGATAAAAATATTAATACACAAGACAATTTATTTCGTTCATTAATAAAATCAATTGCCGATTATGCACAAATTGGTATTCATCCTTCTTTTGCTTCTAATACAAATCCCGGAAAATTAAAAATTGAAAAAAACAGATTATCAAAAATTATAAATAAAGAAATAACTAAAAGCAGACAGCATTTTTTAAAATTGGACTTGCCGGCAACATATCGTAATCTTATTAAAAATGATATTACTGATGATTATACAATGGGTTATGCTTCTGAATTAGGTTTTAGAGCAAGTATATGCTCTGATTTTAATTTTTATGATATTGACTTGGAAACAGAAACAAACCTGAAGGTTCATCCTTTTGCTGTAATGGACGGCACATTAAAAGATTATATGAAAATGTCTGATGATAATGCTATTTCTTATATAAGACCTTTGATTAAGCAAGTAAAAGATGTTAACGGAACTTTTATATCATTATGGCATAATGAATCATTTAGCAATGCAAAGACATGGAAAGGATGGCAGAAAGTTTATGAAGAGATGGTAAAATTATCAATTTAAAAATTAACTGTTTTATTTGTCGGATGCTAATGTTATTTTTTTTATAAGTTTTTTATTAGTGTCCAATTAAAATGAAATTAGAATTTATAATAGTAGATTCCTCATCCGCCTCAGGCGAAGAGGAATGACAACTTCGTTATATTGGGAGGGTGAGGGTAAGGACGCGCAAAACGCGTCCTTACCCTCACCCTGAACTCTAAATAACACTGTCATTCCGAGTGA
>CAZOSY010000334.1:0-2577 GCA_964582565.1 uncultured Bacteroidales bacterium
ACACTACGAAGTTCGCTTGAAATAGTCCATGAAAATCGGGGTTGCTGTATATCAATCCCCAGGGGATTTGTGATATATTCACATTTTAAATCTGAGACTATCAGCTTTTTACTGTTTGTACAACTTGTTATTAATAGCAGTACACAAATTAAAATGGCACTAATTGGCAAAATCCTAAAAGTTTTTTTCATTTGTTTATATTTTTTTATCATGCTTGTTTCATTTTGCCTTGGCTTCAACAATGTTATATTGGACTGGTACTTAGAAGGTAAATACTTGAAAATATACAATAATTCTATTGTAAAAATATTTGTATTCTGATAAACAAGGCAGAAGATGAAACAAAAATAGTGAAAGGATTTTTATTGAACAAGCTGGCAGCTTAAACTTGCCAAAACGTGATAGCTTATTTTGGGGAACAGTGCTTTTAGTCATAATTTTTTACTCAGGGATACTTTTTCCGGAAAAAATTTATTATCTTTCAGCTTCAATATATTGATATTGAATCGCAACTGATCAGGCCTCTGTATTTATTTTATCATTTTAATAAGAAACTAAACAGATATTTTTGTTGAACAAAACATTCGTTTTTTAAACTAAATAAGCCGCTAAAGCGAAAGTTTATTTCGTTTATAAACAAGTTACCAACAAGGCAAAGAAGGAAAACAGAAAACAGTAAATAGAAAATGGAAAAAGATATTGAAGATATAAAACAAAACATAGATTTATCAATTCGCAGGAGAAGATATTATAGTGACGAATGTGAACCAACGATTTGTCCAGAATGTAATTCTGAATTAACAGAAGAAGGATGTACGGTTATATTAGCAGTTAAATCCGATACAGATGAAGGCGAATTTATGACAAATCTAACAGGTAGTAATTTTTGTACTAATTGTCCTGTTGTAGTATTTGATAGTGAGAAACTTGAACAAGCAGCAAGATTAGGAATAAAAGGAGACAAAAACTTAAAATATTTAATTGCAGGAATAGTTGATTTGAATTCAATACCCAAAGAAAAAAGACATTTAGAAATAGGAATTGACGAAAATCCTGTGCCATTAGTTCATTTTTTGCCAGATTTGAATACTTCGTCAATAACGAAAGATAAAAAAGTTGGAAGAAACGAACCTTGTCCGTGTGGAAGTGGGAAGAAATATAAAAAATGTTGTGGTAGATGAAAAAGTGGATCGGAAGAGGGGAATTTGAAAAAATATTTGCGCCATATAACAAAAAAAGCACGCAGATTTGGATAATAACAAGAGTGAAAAAATTGCCAGTTGAAATTATAGATATGCCCATTAGACTTGCTGATTTAGAATTCATAAAATATGTTAGAATTTGTGATGAAACTTTGTCTGCATCAAGTGAGAATTACTCGAAAAGACCAAAAGTTCCAATTACAAATATGAACCACGAAACAGCAATTGGAGTACGGATACTTTATAGCACAGTATATAAAACTATTGATTTTTTTGATATAAATTCACCAGTAAAAGGAAATGGTAGCAAGATGGTAGATGCAATTTTAAACGATTTTCCAGTAGATTGGCAACCAGCCGTTGTAATGGATTGGAGTAACGGCTTTTGGGACAAAATGAAAGAAAAATATAATAAAATTGAATGGATAATGTGATAAAGCCCAGTTGGTAACAGGCGTTAAAATTAATTGCTGGTTTGGTGCTTTTTGAGAGTTTTGTACATTTGGTAAAGTTTATTAATAAATTGAAAGGACATTGCTAAAAAACGGCAACTAAATTTTAGCGCCGGTCCGTTAGCTGCAAGCTGTAAAAATGACAAACGTAATATGCAAATAGAATTGGATTTAAATATCATCAAAAAGAATGCAAAGATCAGAGAGGATCAGAATTACAGATTCAGGAGTTTTCTGAAAGGACAAGACTCTGATAGAATAGATAAAATTGTACATGATTTATATCACAAGGTTCTTGAGTATATTGACTGTACAGAATGTGCTAATTGTTGTATTGAATTAGAGACAAGTTTTCAAATTGACGAAATTGATCGATTGACCAAGTCTCTAAAAATTGATAAAACTGAATTTATTAATCAATCAACAAAGCCTGACGAATTTGGCGACGAGAACAAATTGTTTTTGAATTCAAAACCATGTCAATTCTTAAAAGACAAAAAGTGTACAATTTTCTCTTTAAGACCAGAGGAATGTAATTCATATCCGTATTTACACAAAGATAGTTTTACCTCCAGACTTCATGGAGTCATAAGTAATTATGAGGTATGTCCGATAGTATATAATGTTTACGAATTACTTAAACGAAGATTGAATTTTAAATAGAGGTAAAATGACACCTTTTTATGACGATTATGGAACTGAGGTAAATCCGGATTTGATTCCGAAACCTGATCTTTGTCTGATCTGTAAAAAGCAGGATGATCCAGATGAAGAGATTCTTTGTTCATTAAACAGAATGGATCAAAGAGAGGATGATGAATTTAAATGTTTTGCATTTGAAAATATGAAGGATTGATAAACAGCCAGCAGCTAGTCGAGTAAGCTAGGGGAATTTCACCCCTAACTTCTCACAGAACCGTACG
>CAZOSY010000335.1:0-2576 GCA_964582565.1 uncultured Bacteroidales bacterium
GGAAGTTAATTAAAAAAGAAAATTACAAAACTGCTGTTATTAATGATGGTGATAACGTTAATGTTATACATTTAATTAGCGGCGGTTGATTTTTTGATTAAAATATCCTAGTGTTATGTCAATAATAAAGATTCGTATAAAAGCCAAACGCTGACAGGTCTAACGACTCTGTCAGGTTTTATATCTGTGATATTTAGATATTCCTGATCTGTCAGCTGGCGCTCGTTTGTAACGAGTGCCGATAAAAATGTCGTTTGTAACGACATTAAGGCATTAGAACTAAAATTATTAATTTATAGAAAATTTTTTATTTAATTATGTCAGACAAATACAAAATACGGGACAAAGAAAGGGCTTATTTTGTTACATCAACAGTTATAGATTGGATTGATGTTTTTACAAAGAAAAATCATAAACTAAAAATAGTAGAATCATTGAAATTTTGTCAAAAAGAGAAGGGATTAACAATATTTGGCTGGTGTTTAATGCCAAGTCATCTTCATATGATTGCCCGTAATTAAAAATTATAATCCGCCAACTGGCGGATTAGTTAAATAGGCACTCGTTACAAACGAGCGCCAGCGGGGATGCTTATGGTGTTGATAGTTGTTCTAATTCTGTTTTATCTTGCCCAATATTTCAAGGAATGAATCTTTTAAATAAAGATTCAGGATTTTGTGTTAGTAGTAAGATATATAGAAGAGGTTTGCTTACAAACATAAACGAGGAAAAAAAACAAAAAATTAAAATTTTTCCAAATCCATTTAATGATAAAATAATAATAACTTTATCATCAGATATTGATATTTCAGAAATAATTGTTTACAATTCAATAGGTCAAGAAATTGTAAATAAACCAAAATTAGAAGGTAATCAATTAATAATTAATCTAACACAAGAACCTAATGGTTTATATTACCTAATAATAAAGGATAATAATAAAATTATACAAACAAAAAAACTAATAAAACTCTAAGATTATGAAAAATACATTTTTATTAATAGGTATATTTTTTATACAGAATATATCTTTTTCTCAGACTATAGGATGGTATAAGCAAAATTCAGGTACAAATAATACTTTATATTCTGTTTATTGTATTAATGCTGATACAGTTATAGCAGTTGGGGAAAATGGAACTATAGTAAGAACTATTGATGGCGGAGTGCAATGGGACTCGGTTTATTCGGGAACTACAAATACTTTAAGGTCAGTAAAATTTGTTAACAAAAATATAGGATATGCTGTTGGAAGTTTAGGAACCATACTTAAATCAACCAATAGTGGAGTAAATTGGTTTAATATAGGAATTACTACTAATATGACTTTATTAGACATTCACTTCATAAGTTCTGATACATGTTGGATAGTTGGCGGAAATGAACAAAGTATAATGTTTCCTATAGGTAATAAAGGTTTAATATTAAAGACAATAAACGGGGGAACAATCTGGATAGTGGATTCAACATTTAATAAAGTATTACCTTCTGTCTTTTTTGTTAATAAAGATACAGGATATATAACAGGAAATAATGATACAGCAAGCATTTTAGAAACAACTAATGGAGGTAATGACTGGAATTATATTTACATAGATACGGTTACTTCTTATAATTTTTATTTTTCTACAATTTATTTCAGTAACGCAAAAACAGGATATCTTATTGGGAAATATGGATTATATAAAACAAATGATTACGGCAATACATGGAATGAAATAAACAACCAACATTCTATTCGGTCATTTTATGTAATTGATAGCTGTTTGTTATATTGGTCATGGATTGATATGGGTGCATGCCAGATATTTAAGCAAGATGTTTGTTTAAGTCAAATAAACGGGGAATTATACGGAAATTTTTGGGACTTAGATTTTGTTAATAAAGATACAGGATATGCAGTTGGTTATAATTATCAAGGTGGCATAATTTATAAACGGGGATTTATAGAAAATATTCAGAAAATTGAAACAAAAAGATTCTCAATTTACCCTAACCCTTTCAAAGATAAAACAATAATTACTTTTAATTCAAAAATTATAAATAATAACGATTTAAATGTTTCAATTTTTAATTCATTAGGGAAAAATATAATGGATATTGAAAAAGTAAAATTAATAAATGATTACCAGTTTAAAATTGATTTAAGTAATTATAAACCAGGTCTCTACTATTTAGTGATTAAAGATGAACAAAAAATTATTCAAATTGATAAACTTATAAAACTCTAAGATTATGAAAAAAATATTACTCCTAATAATTCTGCTTTTATGCAGATTTGTTAGTTATGCAGATTATACAGATTCTGTAACAACAAATTCAAACGAACTGGAATTTACAACCCAAAATGGTTATGATATAGTAACTATAAATAATGGTTATTATACAAAAGAAATCAGTGAGCCGCAATTACCTGTAAAAATATTTAGATTTGTTGTACCAATTGATAAAAAAGTAAAAAATATAGTAATCAGCTGGCGCTCGTTTGTAACGAGTGCCGATAAAAATGTCGTTTGTAACTACATTAAGGCATTAGAACTAAAATTATTAATTTATAGAAAATTTTTTATTTAATT
>CAZOSY010000336.1:0-2572 GCA_964582565.1 uncultured Bacteroidales bacterium
GTGGTATAACAGGAACAGACACGACAAACTGGAACAATAAACTTGACAGTTATACAGAAACCGACCCTGTTTATAGTGTTTCATTAGCAAGTGGTATAACAGGAACAGACACAGCAAACTGGAATGATGCTCATGGCTGGGGCGACCATTCGTTGGCAGGTTATTTGACAACCGAATCTTCTGACTGGAAATTATCAGGTAATGCAGGCACAATATCAGGAACTGATTTTATTGGCACAACAGATAATATAGATTTAGATATACGGACAAATAACACTATAAAATGGCGTTTTAAGACCAATGGAACAATAGAATTTTTAAATACCGGGAGTTCTGTTTTTATTGGACAAGGAGCAGGTGCTAATGATGATTTAAGTAATAATACAAATGTTTTTGTTGGTTATAAATCAGGATATAATAATACAACAGGATATAGTAATACTGCCAATGGTTATGAATCTTTATACTCCAATACAACAGGATCTCGTAATACAGCCAATGGTTATAAATCTTTATACTCCAATACAACAGGATCTCGTAATACAGCCAATGGTTATGAAGCACTTTATAATAATACAACAGGATATAATAATACAGCCAATGGTTATTATGCACTTTTTCTCAATACAACAGGAAATTATAATACCGCATTAGGTTATTATGCTTTTTATAGTGGTAATGATACAAATAGTACAGCACTTGGTTATAACACAATAATTACTGCAAGTAGCCAAATAAGATTGGGTAATAGCTCTGTTACAAGCATTGGTGGTTATGCTGACTGGACAACTATAAGTGATAAACGTTTTAAAAAAGATGTTCGGGAAAATGTGCCTGGCTTGGATTTTATTATGAAGTTAAAACCTGTAACATATCATCTTGATATGAATGCCATAGCCAGGTTTTTGAACACACCCGACAGTTTGCGGTTAAAAGATGCTGAGATATTAAAAGCTAATATGCTTCAAACAGGTTTTCTTGCACAGGATGTAGAAAAATCTGCTCAGGAAATTGGTTTTGTTTTTAGCGGTGTTGATGCACCAAAAAATGAAAATGACCATTATGGTTTACGTTATGCCGAATTTGTAGTCCCTTTGGTTAAAGCAGTTCAGGAACAACAAAAAGAGATAGAATTACTTAAAAAAGAAATAGAATTACTTAAAGCCCAGTAGAACGCTGAGCAATGAATATATTTTATTATTTAAATAAAATTTGTTCTCTGTCAGGTCCAACAGATATAAATGATACAGGCACTTTTGTTTCCTGCTCAATAAAATTAATATAATCTGAAAGTTTTTTTGGTATTTGTTTTATTGAATTTATTTTTCCAATATCAGTATTCCAGCTTTTAAATTCTTTATATATAGGAGTGATATTTTCTTTTTTCATATCATAAGGCATGTAGTTAATTGTTTTTCCTTTGTAGATATAATTTGTGCAAGCTTTAAATTTGTCAAAATCACTTAAAATGTCTATTTTACTAATTATAAGATTTGTGATGCCGTTTAGCATTATAGAATATTTTAAAGCAGGAATATCCAGCCAGCCGCATCTTCTTGGTCTCCCTGTTGTGGCACCAAATTCATGTCCTTTATTTTGAAGTTCTTTGCCATATTCATCAAACAATTCTGTTGGAAAAGGTCCGTTGCCTACACGAGTGCAATATGCTTTGGCTATTCCAAAAACTTTGCCTATTTTGTTGGGTGCAACGCCTAATCCTGTGCATACTCCTGCACAAATAGTGTTTGATGAAGTAACAAAAGGATATGAACCAAAATCAATATCAAGTAAAGTCCCCTGAGCTCCTTCTGCTAATATGGACTTGTTTTTTTGTAAAGCATAATTTATAAAATACTCACTATCAACAAGTTGCATTGATTTTAAGAGTTCTATTGAATTAAACCATTTTTCTTCATATATTTTAAAATTATATCCATCTATCAGATATTCATCGTAGTTAAAGTTATAAGAATCAATAATTTGCAAATGATGTTTTTTTAATGACTCATATTTATTTTTGAAATCAGGAGAAAATATATCGCCTGTCCTGATATTATTTCTGTTGATTTTGTCAGTATATGCAGGTCCTATTCCTTTAAGAGTGGAGCCAATTTTTAACTTTCCTTTGGCTGTTTCATAAGTTGCATCAAGCAATCTGTGAGTAGGCAATATAAGATGTGCTTTTTTTGATATTAACAGATTATCTTTTGCATTAATATCAGCATTTTTTAAGTCATTTATTTCTTTATTTAATATTACAGGGTCAATAACAACTCCGTTGCCTATTATATTAATAACATTTTTGTGAAATATTCCTGAAGGGATTATATGTAATATATATTTATTTTGGTCAAATTCAATAGTATGTCCTGCATTAGCTCCGCCCTGAAATCTTGCAACTATGTCATATTTAGATGTTAACACATCAACTATTTTCCCTTTTCCTTCATCTCCCCACTGAAGACCCAACAATACATCAATTTTCATATATTTATATTTTCGTAATTACCTCATTATTAATTCGTAATTCGTAATTCATAATTCATAATTCATAATTCATAATTCGTAATTC
>CAZOSY010000337.1:0-2565 GCA_964582565.1 uncultured Bacteroidales bacterium
GTAATATCATTTGCAATATCAACTGAACCCGTTGCTGTTGTATTAATTGTTAAATCGGTTCCTACTGAAACAGTATGATTAAAATCATTTATCTGAAATTGTTCTACATTATTAATTGTCCCTGTTCCACTAATTGTATTTCCGGATGCTGTAGCATTTAAAATTATATTATCATCTCCTGCATTATGTATCCCGTCATTAAAATAGTTGCCATTAAGAGTGAGTTGTATATTTGCATTATGAGTTAAAGTTGCTCCGGATCTGATAAAAAGATTAATACTGGTTGCATCAGCACTTATTGTAGGGTCGGTAATTACAGATTCTATTATTGTATTGCCACAGCTATCACTTGTTGGCACTAATAAAGAACTCCAGTTAGAGTTAGTGTTCCAATCGCTATCTGTATTACCTTGCCATACGGCAAAAGGCAAATTTTGTCTCCATGAAGGTCCATTGCCTACTGCTGCACCTTCATGTAATGTGCCGCTATTACTATTTTGCGAATCATCAGCTGTAGTGGTGCCACTGCTTTCATCAAATTTCCAGTATCCAATTAAATTTGACCATAAAGGATCTGCAGCAGTAATTTTTGGAGTAAACATTCTTGCCTGTATTTGTGCTTGTGTTAAACCAGTATCCCAAATCCTCACTTCGTCCATTATACCACCAAAAAACGATGAAGTAGCATCTCCTCTTGTCCCTATTTTTACACTACCTACTCCACCATATCCTGAAACGACACCAGATGTGCCTATGCTTTCACCATTAACAAAGCCCTCGTATGTTGCTGCTGATATATCCCAGACCATAGCAATATGGTTCCACTTGGTAGGGTCAAAGCCAGCAGGTTCATTAAGCGTTACACTTCTCATCCAAAATAAAGTTGTTCCACTAGATTGATAAAAAAATATAACATCAGAAGCATAAGTACCTATAGTATGCGATTGGCAAATGCCATATATTTCACTATTACCATCTGCTTTTACCCATGCTTCTATTGTAAAATCTCCACTACCGCTTAAATCTGTAGTCAATCCTGCTACATCAACATAGTCATTAATTCCATCAAATTTTAAACTATGAGTATTAGGATTTTGTGCATAAGTATTTAATAAACAGAATAATATACCGATAACTATAATAAACCTATTTGATGAATATACAATACTCACCCCCCCCCCGCTTTATCAGTGATAGCAAGGGATACGGAGGTTTTGATAAAAAATGGAACATATATTTATTGTTTTTAATAAATAACTAGAAGGTGTATGTTGTGTGTGATCTTTTATTCTGACTTGCAGGAGTTGTTTCTAAAAAAGATAATTTATTATTATTGTTCAGAGATACAAAATTTTTATTAAATATTAAGTATTTATTAATGTATATAACTTAAATTATGTAATTACTATTACTACGTAATAAAATTATTTTAGTTTCAAATTGTTCAGATTTTTTTAATTATTATTTTTTAGCTTAATTTATACAAATTTCCAAATATAACCATTTTATAAAAAATAGCAAGTATTTTTTTGTATATTTTTAATATTTTTTTATTTAAATTTGATATTTTTGTCATGAAACAAGCGTAATTAAAAGGATAGATATAAATATTTTCATATAAAAATTTTATACAGAATATTGGTTATTGTATTTTTTTTATTATTTTTTTTTTAAAAATATCAAAGAAATGATTAGTGTCTGCTCAAAAAGTCAAATCATTCAGGTGCCTGGCCGATTTTGGGCTAAAGCCCTCTAAAATGGCTTTATCTTAAGCCCCCGCCATAAATGGAGGTGTAATTTAGTTAAGGTGTAACATATTGAACATCAGACTAACACCACAATTTATTGTGGTGGGAAAATAAGCATATTCCATACAAATAGAGGCAGTCAGCTTTTAGCTGACTTTTAATAATAACATATAAAACATCATAAAAAAAATTAAAAAGGAATACAATGGAAAAAAATGTAGAGACGTATTTTGTGATTAATAAAAGCCCGCTAAAGCGGGCTGCAATATACGATGTGTGCATATCTATTATTCACCATTCTAAAGAATGGTGCTATTCTGATATGCTCTTAATCAAAGATTTATATGCTTAACTAAATGACATTGCCATAAATGGCGGGGTAATTGACAAACAAAAAAATCTTTGAACTATTCCGATAAATACGGAATGTTCCATTTGAATATCAGTTACCCTGACTTTCAAGTCGGGGATAGAAATAAAACAAAAATATGGGCTTTAGCCCAAAACCTGACTTTCTGAGTAAACCCTATTTATGAACAGGTTTACGATTCTTTATTTAATAAACAATTTGATACAATATTTGTATATAAGTTGACATAATTATTGTTTTTATTATTTTATAGAAAATATCAAAAAAATGTTTATGAGCACAACTTGGTATAAAATGAATGCATTAAATTATATATTCCAATAAATCACAGTTGATTATAATCAGTTTATAATAATTTTTTTTGTATATACATTATTATCTGTTAATACCTGGACAATATACAATCCTTTTACATTGTTAATATTTAATTTGTTTAATTTACCAATA
>CAZOSY010000338.1:0-2560 GCA_964582565.1 uncultured Bacteroidales bacterium
GCTTTTCTTCATTATAAGCAGGGACAACTACTGCTATGGTTTTGTTGTTAAGCATTTGTTATTGTTATTCAGATTTTTGTAAAAAAGAATTTATTTTTTCAAATATATTTTTTGCAAATTCAAAAAAATGTTTTGCTTGCTTTATTGTAGGTTTTCCATCAGGTAATAATCCTAATTCGCCTGGATAACGGGAAATAGTATAAATTTTATTAACTTCTTTAAGAAGTTGAATATTTATTTCAAAGTTTATATATTTTTCAATTTTATTAAGTAATACTTCTAAATTATGTTCTTTAATAAAACCAATTTCAAATTCTTCAATAATAGCTTTAAAACACTTTTCTATAGCTTGTTGAGAATGAAAAGCAACGATATTTGTTAAATATTGTTTACTTATTATTTCTTTAATTGTATCTAAATCATCTTTGGCTCTGTCAAGCCATTCGTTAGTTACTTTCTTCATATAATACCTTTCCTTTTTGTTCTATTTCCTTTGAAAACATACTAGCAAGTTCGTTAAATTTTTTATACATAGGTTTAGTATAAACTATTAAATCTATTGAAACATATTTATTAATATCAGAAATTGAATTAGACACTTTTAAATAAACATTAATATTTTCTTTATAATTTTGTGGCATAAATTCATCATTTGTTACTACAATCAAATCAATATCACTGTCCTCATCAGGATTTCCATAAGCATAAGAGCCAAAGAGGATTACTTTATATGGGTTGATAGTTTTTAATTGCTTTATTATTTTATCAATATATGATGACATAAATAGAATTGTTACTTTTATTTTTTTACAAAATTACATAAAAATTATAGATATTTTATTTTTTTTGTATTGTTTTACGATTCTTTTTGCTAGCTGTGTGTAAAAATAAAATAAAAAATACAGGAATCAGATAGTAAACAAATTCTGTAACGTAAGAATATCTTGCTTGAAATCTCCCATGTCCTATGGTTATAGTTATAATTGCAATAAAATGTAATAAACAAAATGAGTTTATTAAAAATATGATTTTATTATTAAATCTGTTTTTAATTAATGATATAAATGTATAGATAAAAATTATTAAACTAATAATAAACCAAATAATATTCAAAAAAAATATATCATAAATTTTATAATAAATATGATATAAAAACAACCATAAATTGTTATACTTATTTTTAACATTGAATTCTGA
Organism: uncultured Bacteroidales bacterium; assembly: GCA_964582565.1. Taxonomy (GTDB): domain Bacteria; phylum Bacteroidota; class Bacteroidia; order Bacteroidales; family CAZZDX01; genus CAZZDX01. The sequence goes on from CAZOSY010000338.1 coordinate 1,198, forward strand.
AATAATATTTTTAAATGGGTCTGTTTTATAAAAATAATCTTTATAAACAAGTTTTCTAATTGATTCTTTAAGCGAAATCCATTCCCTTGTTTTTAAATCCATCATTAAGTCAGGTTTATGGATTTTGTCCTGAATAAAAAGTTTGTCATATCTTGTTGGAATTATTGAATAATAAAATTGAGCTTTTAAAACACTAATATTATTTATGTATTTTCCTAAAAGAATAGATTTGTCTTTAATATAATTGTTAAAAGAAATTTTTTTATCTCTAATTTTTTTATCTCCTAATCTGTAATGTTGCGAATAATCAATTACATAATTTACTCTTTTGGAATTTGTAATAGAAAATATACCATCAACTTTAATACTATATAGTCCCCATAAAATATTTAATAATAATACTGGTAACAATAATAAGAAATAAAATTTTAAATGATATTTGTTAAAAATTATAAATAATAATAAAAAAAGAAGTAATAAGTATATATATATACCATTGGAGCGAATTAAAGGAGGAAAAATTAAACTAATGGAAAAAAATATCCAAATCCATTTATTTTTTGAATTTATTAAGCAAATAAATAATCCACATATTAATAATATTGAACTTGAATAGATTGACTCAGTATATAATTGTGTATCAATACTTAATTTAAAACTGTCCATTAAATACATACTTAATGCAACTGAAATTAAAACTGCTATTTTTTTGTAGTACTTATTTACAACAAAAATAAAAAATAAGGATATTATTAATGCAATAAAATTTTGAATATATATTATAGTTAAAATATTATCACTAAATAAGCCAATAAAATAACAGAATAAAGGAAATCCAATTACATCGAAATACGCTCATTTTCTAATGAATTAATATAATAAAATAACAGAATAAAGGAAATCCAATAGGTATGAAACTAATTGATGGAAGAATACTATTATTTAATTGTTCTACTATTTCAAAATATTCAAATGTATCATAAGATGAGCCAACTATTGGCACCCAAATAAAAAAAGGTAATCTGGAAAATAAAAATGCTACAATAACAATTAAAACAGAAATGATTAAATTGTTTTGTTTAACAAAGCCAAAAAAAATTCTTGCTAAAGATTTTAACATTTAATATAAATGAAATTACTATTTTTGAAAAACAAAATTAACAAAAATAGTTTGGTTCACAGAACTATAACAAATAAAATAAAAAAATTAGTTACCTTTTTAAAAATTATATTGCAAATTTGCTCTGATATATATTTTATAAAATTACTTTAAACATAAGTTGAGTGATAGGGACGACATGAACTATCATTTTAATTCATCGGAATCCATTTGTCCATCTCCGGCCATTACAGCAATACAATC
>CAZOSY010000339.1:0-2549 GCA_964582565.1 uncultured Bacteroidales bacterium
TCAAAGCATAAGAATATCTGTTCAGACCCTGAGTAAAGTCAGGTAATTGCACATAATTATCAGGGCTTATGAATGTGCCAAGAACCGGGTCATACATTCTGCCGTTCATATTTATGAGTGCAAATTCAGGCAGGTGCTCGTGGCCGGTAAAACCTCTGTCAATGATATTTGATGCAGGTATGTGGTTATATGTCCAGTCAGTTGGGTTACGTTGTCTGCCCCAAGGGTCAAAACTGTGTTCTTCTGTTACAGTTCCTGTTGCATCAGTTAAACAATAAGGTGAACATAAGTAATCTGTATAAATATAATAGACCTCTGCCATTTTCAATTTTATACAATACAAATACATCTTCTCCTGAAAGGTTACAAAGTATGCTTTATTGTGATTGTATATTTTATAACTATCTGACATAAATGCAAATTTACTTAATTGTATTTAAAATAACAGGAATATTTTTCGTTATATGGCTTTCTGTTTTTGTGCCGTTTACTATACCGTTTTACCACCGTTACCTATACCGTTTTGGGTGCATTTTTTTGTAAACTGCTTCGCATTTTAATCGTTACAAACGAGCTGGAGCGTGGGCATTTCAACTATATTATTAATAATTTTTTTGATTAACTCTAATTATTCCATTAAACCAATTTACCTTTTTAGTAATTTTTTTCTCTTTTATTTCATTTTCTGCAATTTCATTGGATATTTTCTTTATTATAAGTTGATTATCTAAATATGATAATCTAAAATAATTTTTCTCGCCTTCTTTTATTTCAAAGTAGAAAGTTTTTTTATTTTCTAATAAATAAATTTTAATACTGGTTTCGGGGTAATAAATAGTAATTAATTCTTTATAAGTAATATCAAGTTTCAAGCTATCATTAATTAATAATTTAACCCATTTTTGGTAATGTGGTTTATAATCAATACCATAGAAAATTAATGTTGAACAATCTTTTTCAGAAAATAATAATGTATCATTTGTATAATAATAGAAATTCCATCCCTTTTCCCCGTTTCTATAATAACTCATATAATCAAAGTTACCTTTATGGTCTTGACAATACATAAGAAAGTACGATTTATTTTGCCCTTTATATTTTTTGTTAAAATTTTCATATTCAGATATTTCACCTGTTAAGGTATTGTATGTTTTATGTACACCGATTTTTATACCTTTACTATACTCTTTTTCACATAGTAATTTATTTTCATTACTATAAAGCTTATATTTTCCATTGAGTAATACTATTTCGTTCTGTATTGCTTTATTTCCATCTATTTCAAGATTGTTTACTTTTTTTAAATTATTATTAAAATTACTCCTTCTTTCGCCATTTTCATAATAAACCAAATGATAAAATTGAGCGTCTTCTTCTTTCTTTACAGGAATCAAACTTTTATTTAATAACTCTATCCAATAACCTGACTTTTGACCTGATTCATTATATTGGTTTAATGTATCCTTATTTATTTCTCTTAATATTTGCCCTTCTATATTTTCTATAAAAATAAGTGATATAAAAAAATATATAAAAATTATACTAATAGTTAAATAATAATTCTTGTTTTTTTTTAGTATTAACATATAAAAATCATTTTTTTTATGTACATATTAAGAATTAAGGAGCCCCAATTGTTATACTATGAGGAGGTATAATAGTTAAACTAGATGAAATAAATGAACTAATATGATGACCCCAGATATCTCCTCTACCTATAGTAGTAAAAATATTTAAAGAACCAATTCCACCACCAACAAAACCACCAATAAACCCTAAGCCACCATGTGTCAGCCAAGGGTCACCTTCTTCCTCAGGGTGCTCATAACCATATAAAACTCCACGTCCATAACCACTTAATGTAGATGTAGTTAGATTTTTTACTGTTGTTGCAAATGGGCTCCAATTTCTTTTATAAATAGCTCCTCCTGCAATTCTACCACCACGATTTACAAGAGTACCTACATAACCTCCGACCGCTCCAGCACCTAATCCGATTAAAGCACTATAGTATGTATGAGTTAAATCTTTTCCTTGTGCTAAACTCATTCCTATATTTACATTTGCAGTGATTAATGCTTCAGATGCCATTTCCCAACCCAAAGTATGGACACCTAAACCAGTTTTAATTGCCTCAGAACCTAACAAACCAGGCAAAGTAGAAGTAGCTTGCACAATACTTCCAACTCCTGCCCCCATTATAGCACCAATAACTCCTTGTTTCCAAGCACCTGTTTCTTTATGTTCAGACCACCAACTACTAAAATTCCAAATTTCATAATTTCCCATATAAGATGATGATCCTAAATAATATCCTGCAACTGCTCCTATTGCTATCCATACCCATTCCCCATCAGGGTCTGTAAACACCAGCGGATTATTCAAGGCATAAGAATACCTGTTTAAACCCTGAGTAAAGTCAGGTAATTGCACATAATTATCAGGGCTTATGAATGTGCCAAGAACCGGGTCATACATACGGCCGTTCATGTTAATAAGAGCAAACTCAGGCAGGTGTTCGTGGCCGGTAAAACCTCTGTCAATAATAT
>CAZOSY010000340.1:0-2543 GCA_964582565.1 uncultured Bacteroidales bacterium
TTTAAACTTTGACCTTTGAACTTTTAACTTGTTTTAAAATATAAATGTATGAAAAAATTTCTTCTGCTCTCTATATTATTATTATCTTTTCTATTAAAAGATAATTATACAATTGCACAAGATAAAGTAATAGATAAAATAGTAGCAGTTGTTGGTAACAACATTATATTATACTCAGAAATTGAATCACAATATCTACAGCTTATTGCACAGGGATATACAAAAAATGATATTACCAAATGTCAAATCCTTGAAGACTTGTTATTTCAAAAGCTTCTTCTTGACCAATCAAAAATTGATAGTGTGCAAATCTCTGATAGTCAGGTAGAAGATGAACTAAGCAGAAGAATGCGATATTTTATTACACAATTTGGCTCACAGGATAAATTAGAAAAATATTATAAAAAATCTGTTAATGAAATAAAAGACGAATTTAGAAATGTTATCAGAGACCAATTAAGAATACAAACAGTAAAAGCATCAATAACTAAAGATATTAAAATAACTCCATCCGAAGTAAAAACTTTTTACAAAAAATTTCCCGAAGACAGTTTACCTCTTATTAATTCTGAGGTTGAAATCGGACAAATAGTTAAAAAGCCTCCTATAAGCATAAAAGAAAAAGATGCTGCAAAAGAAAAAATAAACGAATTACAAAACAGAATTTTAAATGGCGAAAACTTTGCAGCACTCGCTACCCTTTATTCCGAAGATGTAGAATCTGCAAAAAAAGGAGGCGAACTCGGATTATACAAAAGAGGAGAACTGTATCCTGAATTTGAAGTAGCAGCATTTTCTTTGAAAGAAAAAGAAATATCACATGTTGTTGAAACAAAAGCAGGTTATCATATCATACAATTAATTGAACGAAGAGGAGAATATATTAATGTAAGACATATCCTGATAAGACCTAAGTTATCTCCTTTTGCACTCTCTAAAGCAAAAATATTCCTTGATAGTATATCTGACCTTATTAATAATAATAAAATTACTTTTAACCAAGCTGTTCTAAAATTCTCAGACGACCCAACAAAAAAAAATCAAGGGCTAATTATTAATCCTGTTACAGGAACTTCAAAATTTGAAGAAAATCAATTAGACCCTAATGTTTTTTTTATTATTGATAAAATTAAAAAAGGAGAAATATCAAAACCTGTAATAATGGAAACTGAAAATGGAGAAAAAGCATACCGCATACTATATCTGAAAACAAGAACAAAACCTCATAGAGCAACTCTTGAAAAAGATTACGATAAGATACAAAATCAAGCCCTTATTGACAAACAAAATAAATTTAACAATAAATGGATAAAAAGTAAGACAACCAATACTTATATTAAAATTGATGACTCTTATAAAAATTGTAATTTTGAACATAATTGGGTTAATTAAAATTATAATCCTTATTGGAGTTTAGCGTTTAGAGTTAATAACTGGAAACTAACTAGTTTATCATATAAAAATTAACAATTATAATAATATCATACAAAAAAACAACTTATAATATGCAATATAATTCAGATGTGCAAGCTATTGATGATTTTGTTGAAAAATATAAACTTTTTAAAAAAGAAATAGCAAAAGTCATTACAGGACAAGAACAAGTAGTAAAAAATCTAATCATTTCAATATTTGGACAAGGACATTGCCTGCTTATTGGTGTGCCTGGACTGGCAAAGACCTTATTAGTAACTACTGTTGCAAAAACTCTCGGATTAAGCTATAAGCGAATACAATTCACCCCAGACTTAATGCCTTCTGATATTATAGGCACAGAAATACTTGATGAAAACAAAAAATTCAAATTCCTAAAAGGACCTATTTTTGCTAACATTATTCTTGCTGACGAAATAAACAGAACTCCGCCAAAAACACAATCAGCTTTATTAGAAGCTATGCAGGAAAAAAATGTTACTGTAGCAAGAACCACCTATAAATTAGATGAACCTTTCTTTGTCTTAGCTACTCAAAATCCTATAGAACAAGAAGGCACCTATCCCCTACCCGAAGCTCAATTAGACCGATTTATGTTTAATATTTGTATTGACTATCCTTCTTTTAATGAAGAAATAAATATTGTAAAAAATACTACATCAGGAACTATTATTGAACCAAAAATAGTGCTAAATGCAGAGGAAATTATATTTTTTCAAAATCTTATCAGAAAAATTCCTGTTACTGATAATGTATTAGAATATGCTGTAAATTTAGTTTCAAAAACACGACCTGACACAGAAAAAGCACATCCTCTTGCAAATAAATATATCTCATGGGGCGCAGGTCCAAGAGCATCTCAATATCTTATTATAGGCGCAAAATGTAATGCCGCCATCAATGGCAAATATTCACCTGATATTGAAGATATACAAACAGTAGCAACATCAGTATTGCGACACAGAATAATCAGAAACTATAAAGCAGAAGCAGAAAATATTACCGTAGAATATATTATTAATGAATTGTTAAAATAAATTATAATACACAACAACGGTATATTAAATTATGAGTTATGTACTTTGTGCTTTGAACTTGAAACTAAAAAA
>CAZOSY010000341.1:0-2529 GCA_964582565.1 uncultured Bacteroidales bacterium
GATTGAAGATGAATACTACGTAGTTTGTAAACCATAGGTTTCACCTATGGTTATTCAAATTAAATCCCTTCCGGGATTTTTTAATTATCACTTTGTTAATCTGTTGAATATGTGTAATTTACAAACTTTTTGGATGAATTTGTGAATTATTCAGGTTATAGAGTTATATTTTTTATTTACATATATACAAATTCCTTTACTTTATTTATCTTTGTGTTTTTACTTTTATATTCTAAAAATATTATGATGAAATCAATGACAGGTTTTGGTAAGTCAGTTTTAGAGCTTGCTGCCAAAAAAATTACAATCACAATAAAATCCTTAAACAGCAAACAATTTGATTTAAGAATAAGGTTGCCTAATATTTATAAAGAAAAAGAACTTGACATACGTTCACAGATGTTAAAAAAGTTAAAAAGAGGGAAAATTGATTTAGATATCTCTGTTCAAAACATAAATGGTTCTGCTAATTATTCTTTTAACAAATCTGTTGCAAAAAAATATTATGATGAGTTAAACAATTTCTCTTTTGAAATGAATATCTCTAAAACTTCCGATATCCTTTCTGCTATTGTAAAAATGCCTGAGGTTTTAATACCTGAAAAAAAAGAACTTGATAAAAATGAATGGATACAAATACAATCGGTTATTAAAGAAGCAAGTTCTTCTCTTGACAAATCACGCAAGCAAGAAGGTGAAATACTTGAAAAAGATATTATTAACAGAATATCTTTAATCTTAAAATTACTTGATAATATTGAAGCTTTTGAAAAACAAAGAATAATATCTATTAAAGAGCATATTCAAAAAAAATTATCTGAAATTATTGAAAAAGATAGAATAGACCAAAATCGTCTTGAACAGGAGATGATTTACTATATTGAAAAAATTGATATTACCGAAGAAAAAGTCCGTTTAAAAAAACATTGTGAGTATTTTTTAAAAACATTAAAAGAACCTCTTAATGGAAAAAAATTATCTTTTATATCTCAGGAAATAGGTAGGGAAATAAATACTTTGGGTTCAAAAGCCAATGATGTTGATATACAACAAATTGTTGTTGAAATGAAAGACGAATTAGAAAAGATTAAAGAACAATTGTTAAATATATTATAAAATACATAAATGCGGGCTTGTGTAGTTTTAAATTGCTAAATTTTAAACTTTGAATATTAATTTTTACAATCCATCTTATTGCGGACTGAATAAATATAATTTGAATTTATAAGATGAAAAATATTAATCCAAAACAGAACAAAAGTCAAGGAAAGCTAATCATTTTTTCAGCTCCGTCAGGAGCAGGAAAAACAACGATAGTAAAAAATTTATTGGGAAAAATTAAAGACCTTAAATTTTCTATATCAGCTTGCAGCAGACAAAAAAGAAAAAACGAAACAAATGGTATTGATTATTACTTTTTGAAATTAGATGAATTTAAGAAAAAAATTAAGGACAACGAATTCATAGAATGGCAGCAAGTTTATAAAGACCATTATTATGGCACTCTAAAAACAGAAATAGAACGAATATGGGCAAAAGGCAGTAATGTTATTTTTGATATAGATGTTGTTGGCGGACTAAACATAAAAAAAATATATAAAGACAAAGCTCTGGCAATATTTATAATGCCACCTTCTTTAAAACATTTGGAAAAACGATTAAAAAACAGATTAACAGAAACATCTGAAAGCATTAAAAAAAGATTAGATAAAGTAAATGAAGAACTAAAATATGCTGATAAATTTGATGAGATAATTATAAATGATGATTTAAAAACAGCTGTTGACAAAGCAGAAAAAATAGTTGTTGAATGGCTAAACAAATAATTCAAAAAAAAATGCTCTTAAAAGAAAAAACAGGACTTTTTTTCGGTTCGTTCAACCCTTTTCATTCAGCACACCTGATAATTGCTGATTATATGCTCAAATTTACTGATATTAATGAAATATGGTTTGTAATATCTCCTCAAAATCCTTTTAAACAAAAAAATATATTACTTGACCAATATCAACGTTTACAATTAGTGAACCTTGCCATACAGGACAATTCAAAATTAAAGGTCTGCGACATAGAATTTAAACTTACCAAACCTTCTTATACAATTAATACACTTAATTATATTAAAGAAAAATATCCTAAAAAACAATTTGTATTAATAATGGGTTCAGACAATCTGAAAACATTTTATAAGTGGAAAGATTACAGGCAAATCATTAAAGATTATGAACTCTATGTTTATCCAAGATATAAATCAGATAAAACAGAAACATTAAACAAACAAATAAAAATCATTGATGCTCCTTTAACAGAAATTTCATCAAGTTTTATAAGAGATGCCATAAAAAACAAAAAAGATGTAAAATATATGCTTCCTGTAAAAGTATATGATTATATTAAAAAGATGCACTTTTATAAAAAATAATTATTTTTAAGACAATAGGATTACGAATTACGAATTACGAATTATGAATTACGAATTATGAATTACGAATTACGAATTACGAATTACGAATTACGAATTACGAATTA
>CAZOSY010000342.1:0-2488 GCA_964582565.1 uncultured Bacteroidales bacterium
TTTTGCCCGTCATTGTTGGGTGTAAATGCTGTGGGGATAAATATATCTGTTTGTTCTGTTTCTGCTGTATCTTCATATAATGTTACTGATACATCATCTATGTAATAATATGATATGTAAGGATTAGTACTTGACATTTCTCCTTCTACAAATAAAGTATCCAGATGTGCATCATCTTTATTAAAACAACCAATAGTAATATATTTTTCTCCGCCATTTGCTGTATAAGTACCGGAAATTTCTGTCCATTTTTTTTTATCAGTAATAAAGTTTCCTTGTAGATTTGATATCTGTGGTATAACAAATAAAGGTGAATGATTAAAAGGATGCCCTATTGCTGTATCTGAAAAAAATATCCCAATATCATATATTGCATAACAAATAGAATCACCTAAACTTACATAAAATTTTACATTATATTTCTTATTTTTATATAATGTATTTGTTAATTTTGTTTGAATATATTCTCTAAAATTATTAACATTCTTGTGAAATGTACAAAAACCCCCATATCCATTTCCTGTCCTTGGATACTGATAACCGATATAGTTTTGTGGCACAGAATGTTCCAAATTAAGAGATTGAGAAATACAGGTATTGAAAAAGTCAGGAGAACCACCAGTTGGACTTTCCCATGGTGGAGTATCTTCTATTCCCTGTTTTTGACAATTACTATATGAACCAATAATAGTTTCAAAGCTTGAATTTGGTGCTAAATTTATCTGAGCAAGTATCTGTAAGTTAATAAATAACAATAATGATAATATAATATATCTTATTTTTTTCAAAATATTTTATTATTAAACTAATGTTTGTTTATTAATTTTATTTAATAATCACTAATTTATCAGAAGCAATAATATTATTATTTAATATAATTTTATAAAAATATATTCCCTGATTTTAAGTTAATATCAATAGTTGAAACATTTATCTTATCAAACTTAGCACACCGTTTTTTATAATTTCTTTGTCTTGTGTTGTTGTTGCTTTAAACATATAAACATAGTTTCCTGTTGGTTGTTTTTCTCCTTTATATATGCCATTCCAGCCTCTGGATTGTTCATTTGTTTCAAATACCTTTAAGCCCCACTGGTTAAATATTTTTATTTCCATATTTTTTAGCCCGCCTCTAACATATAATATATCATTTTGCCCGTCATTGTTGGGTGTAAATGCTGTGGGGATAAATATATCTGTTTGTTTATTTGGTTCAACATATCTTATAGTATCACATATACTACCAACTAATGCCCCTAAATTATAATTAGGAAGATTAGGTAAACCACCCGAAAAAATTTTTTTCTTTTCTATATTAAAAGAGTAAGGAATAAAATTACATTTAGAACCTAATGAATCAGGATTATTAATAACACTTAAGCTCTTATTGATTGTATCATGAATATTAGAAGTGCCCTGACAAAAAGATGCCAGATATATTTTTCCATCCGGACCTAATTGATATTGGCCAAAATAAATACTATCAGGAATAGACCAAATTTCAAATTTACTTTGTAATATATCATCAGATGCTACATTAAATTGAAAAATTTTTCTATAATGAAAATCGTAAAAAAAATATGTAACATATAATATATTACCATCTGGTGAAAAAGCACATCCATAATGGAGAATTACAGGGTTATAACTGTCTAAATTTTTCCAATTACTTAATTTACCAGTACATCTGTCAAAATCAAATAAATCTACGACATTAGTTGCTACTATACATAATTTATTCCCCTGTGGATTTACAGATATTTGTCCTCTATCATCTACATATTGGGTCCCTCCGTGCATAGAACCAATATTTTGAGTAAAAGGACCTTCTATTCCATAAGATGTTATTAAATATTTATAAAAAACATCTGAATTAAATTCATGTGTTAATACCCACCAATCTAAGCCATTTCCATGTTTTACCCCAAATAATTGTTCTGTTAATTCAGCCGATGATAATTGTATGTTTTTTTTATCAAAAATAATATCTCCATTACCATTATCCAGATTCATGTTAATTAAAGAATATTTTAAGGTTGAACCCCCACCATAAGGAAGTGTAAAATTTGATAAAGTAAATAAATAATAATAACCGGAATGATTAGGCAAAGGTATTATTAAAGAATTTTGTGTTATAGTATTAATAACATCACAAAAAGAAGGATTTACTGCTAATATACCATTTGGCATAATTTGATGTAATTTGTTCCATACTGTTATTCCATTAGTATAAAACAATAAATTTCCTGCACTGTCACTTATTGTTGCACAGCCTTCTTCTGAGCTTAAATTACCATCTGCAAGTGGGTAGGGAATAACAGAATTAAAATCAATACCTGATGAGTCACAAAAGTACCAAATATTCCTTTCTTTCTGGGCAAAAATATTTATATTAAAAAACACACAAATTATTATTAAAAAATATTTCATTGTTAATTATTTGAAAAAAATAAATTTTAATCTTGATTATGTTTATTTAATAATTACT
>CAZOSY010000343.1:0-2487 GCA_964582565.1 uncultured Bacteroidales bacterium
AATATATCTTAATCCATTTTTTTATCAAACCACAACAATTATGCTAACAGAATTTCCGCGGGTATTCTTAATCCTTTATACAATGACTTTATCATTTTAAGCGTCAATTGTCTTTTTCTGTTAAGTATTTCATTTACTTTACTTTGACTACCGAGATATTTTGCTAAATCAGTATTTGTCATTTCCATTTGTTCCATCCTAAATTTAATTGCATCAACAGGGTCTGGCGGAGCAATTGGATAATGTCTCATCTCATACGATTCAACTAATGTGCATAGCAAATCAAATTCATCTCCTCCAGGGGAGTTCTTTTTTACTCCCCATAATTCCTTAATCCTTTTAATTGACTTGTTGTAATCTTGTTCTGTTTTTATCGGTCTTATTTCCATAATCAAATTGTTTTAGCATTAATTTTGTCATATTGTCTATGTGTTCCAATAAATCGAATAAATATCACCTGAAATTCATAATCTATTGAAACAACAAGTCTATAAGAGTTGCCTTTAATATTAAATACGACTCTCCCTTCTCCGACTATACTTGCATTTTTGTATTGTTGCTTGAGTTCATTAGGATTTTTCCAATCTGAACTTTTTGCATCATAATACCATGAACGTAATGAGGTTTCAGAATCGGCATACTCATTTTTTTTCCAAAATTCCCTAAGTGTCCTAAATGCAATTATCCTCATAACACAAAAATACAAAAATTTTTTGACTGCAATATATCTTAATCCATTTTTTTATAAAACCACAACCTAACGCATTATGTCAAAAAATATTTTTAAGGAACAAAAGAAATAAATTTTTATGTATTTTCCAAATTTATTTTATCAAAACAATTTTTTTATAAATAGTATCATTGTAAGTTGTTAATTTACAAAAATAAATGCCTTCATTATATACAGAAGTATTAATATTATATATATAGTTTCCTTTGTTTAAATATTTATTAATAATAGTAGTTATATGCTTTCCGTTAATATCAAACAATGACAAATTTATTTTTTGGTATTTATTATTATAAAAACCTATTTTTGCTGAAAATTTGGATGGGTTAGGGAATACATTTATTGATACGTTATGTTTATATTTTTCTTTTATTGATATTAGAGAAGAGAATAAATCGTCAAGATTATATGTTACAGGGATATTTTGATATGCTGGTATGCTATTTTTATATATTGCGAGTTTAAGTATTTTTTGTTCCGGTATTACTTGCATAAACTGTATATTGTAAGAAGCAGAGTTGGAAGAGTCCCTCATTATTTCCCAATTTTTTGCCGAACTGATATTTATCCCGTTTCCCATAGCATTTTTCACAGCATTATATCGCGGGCAGAAATCAAGATGCTCGTTTCTTTTTATTTCATTGTTTGCAGTATATAAGTTGTCGCCGGGTATGCTATCAGCATAGCTGTTGCTTCGGAAAGTGAGCACAGGTTGTTGTGGTGCTATTTCGGCAATTAATGCTATTAAGCTATCATTATTTTCTGTTGACGGAGCAAGAGAACTAATAATATAACCATCAGCATAGCCATTAGTGTTTGAAGATAAAGCATCTTTGATGTCATTTACATTATCAGCGCCATCATTATTAAAATCAATTTTTTCAAGGGCTTTTCTTAAAGCAAACCAGATAGGTTCATAGCCCATATCCTGAACAGCATTTCCTGTAAAGTCAGACATCATGTGCTGAAAGGCAGATATTCCGCTAATGTTAATACCTGATAATACAGATATTTGTCCTGCAAATCCTATTAAAAGCCAGGGTTGTTCGTCTTGTTCGCAAGGAATATTAATAACCATTATCTGATTATTTACAATATGGGCATTTGTTGACCAGTCAAGGTGCCGTGAAATGACGGATTTGCCATCAAGGTCGGTTCCTGTTGTGGCATCTGTCCAACTCATTAAGCTTGAACATCCCAAGTCCGAAATTTTTACTCCAAATAAAGCTCCAATATCCAGCAATGAATTTCCGACAAGTAAGTCCAAATAATTTGTTCCTGTGGTGTCTGTTCCTGCAGAATCCATTCCTAATATTACTGCTTTTGCTTCTACTTTATATATTGAATCAATAGATATGCTTGTGCCTTGACTAATTACTTGTTTTGCTGCCGGCAAATATGTGCCAAACAAAGGTTTTACATATCCGTCAAATATATCTTTTATCTTATCTCCCAATAGATAACCATAAGCAATACCTCTTTCATAATGTGTTCCCCATACTTTTATAATAGTAATATTACCTGTATCTGAAAGTATGACACCATTAACATTTTGTGAATATGAAATACGGATACACGCAAAGATAGTGATAAGTAATAATATAAATTTTTTCATAAGTTTATATTTTATTGAAAATTATTGTTAAATTGTTAAATTGTTAAATTGTTAATTTTTGGTTTGTATTGGCTAAATATTATTTTGAGGTGCTACATAAAATAGTATTTTACCAGCTAGCCTATTTTAATTTAGCTTGAGA
>CAZOSY010000344.1:0-2477 GCA_964582565.1 uncultured Bacteroidales bacterium
TATTAGCGATGATGGTAATGTTGGTATTGGAACAGGTCGTCCGGATTATAAATTAACAGTAAATGGAAAAATTATATGCGAAGATGAAGTTCTGGTGGTTGGTGACATAAATACTTATGATTATGTACTTCAAAAAGGATATAAATTAAAAACTCTAAAAGAAGTAGAAAATTATATAAAAGAAAATCACCATCTACAAGATATACCTTCTGCAGAAGAGATGAAAAAAAATGGTCTGAAACTTGCTGAAATGAGCACTCTATTTCTTAAGAAAATTGAGGAATTAACTTTATATATAATAGAACTGGACAAACAAAATCAAGAATTAAAATTAAAAATATCTGAGTTAGAAAATAAAATTAAGTAAATATGAAAAAAATAATTTTAATATTATCAGGAATTTTTATTTACAATTTTTTATTTGCTCAAAACCCTCTTTATAAAAAAAGAAATTGGGGTGTTGATTTTGGCTTGAATTATTATTATCCAGTCATAGATGGCTATCATTATAGTTCTAATTGGATTGGTTCGTGTTCTCAAGAAGATTACCATATAACACTAACCGGGAATGTTGGAAAATATTTGGGAATTTCAAGGACAATAAAACTGTATAAAATTAATGAAAAAAATTCACTTAATTTATTAATAGGTCTCTCATACAATGAAAGAAAAGCCACACTAAAATATAGTGGAACAAATACGGCAGGTGGAACAATTAATTATGTAAATGGGACAGAAAAAATAATGAACCAATATTTTTGTTTAGATATTAAATTAAGTGGTATAGCAAATATTAAAGAAAAATATGGGATTTATAATGCTATTGGTTTTAGAATAAATAATATTAGTTGTAACTTTTGTGAACATTATTTAACATATTCACCAGGTTTTTTATTCTATTTAAAAAAAATAAATATAATGCTTTCCATGGACTATTTAATTTTTAATCCAAAATCTAATACTCATTATATACACAATGATATTTATTTATTTAGAAGAGAATACTATAATCTCACAAATTTTTTTGGTATAAGTATTTTTTTTAATATTAATAATCCTTTTAAAAATAAAAAAAATGAAGAAAAATAATCTGTTTTTATATTTATATTTGTTCACAGCAATATTTTTTATTAATAATATTACAGCACAAACAAATGCTCCTGTTTATATTCCATATATAAACAAAAGCAATAATAAAGAAATATTACAAATTGCATCAGGTACTTATGGTTATGGATGGATAGAATTTAAAAAACATCTTAATTTGAATCCTGTTTCTTTGTTTCAGGATTATAAGTCAGCTTTTGGATTAACAAATGATGATAAAATGCTCCTTAAACGAACAAGTATTGATAAAGATGCCGGTATGGAGCATTATCATTTTCAACAAACATATAAAGGAGTTGCTGTAGAAGGCGGAGAATATATTATTCATGCAAAAGACGGGATTGCAATCAGAGCAAATGGAAAATTAGTAGAAAATATGGATTTATCACCAACTCCCTTGATTAGCAAAGAAATTGCTTTGCAAAAAGCAACTGACACTGTAAAAAATATTGAGCCACTCGCAATTATTAATACTGCTCATTTTGAACTGATTTTTTCAAAAAATCCAAATATTAAATCATTAATAAAAGATAATTTTAAACTTACATACAAATTTCATATAACATTATCAAATAGCAGGAGTTATTCTGTATATGTTGATGCTAATAATGGCAGTATTTTAAGGATTTCAAATAATTCGTATAATTATCATTCTGTAACAGGTACTGTAAATACATTATATAATGGTGATGGCTGGAGTATTGAGACTTGTCAAAAAGATATAGGAACTTATTGGTTATCTCTTTTAAAAGATTGTGTTCCTGGTTGTATTTATACCCAACTTTGGCGACAACAGTACTCCTGGCAAGAGTACCAATGGAGTGATGTAAAAGATAAAAATACTAATGATAATGAGTGGGGTGGGGACAATGATACTGAGGAAAGCAAAACAGCAGCAACAGCTCATTGGGATGCACAATGGGCACAGAAATATTTTTTTGATATATTTGACAGATGGAGTATTGATTGTAATGGAAGGGATATTGGGGTTTATGTTAATGACAACGGTGATAATACTGACGGCGGACCTGCCCTGAGCCAAAACTATACAGATGAAAATATAAATGATTTCAAAATTTTTATTCACAAAAAAGTTGAAGGTGAATACGGTTCACCTGCCACACTTGATATAATTGGTCATGAATATACACATGGGGTTATTGCTTATACTGCAAATTTGTATATTCATGGACCTTACGGTAGTTTTGAAAGTGGTGCTTTAGCTGAATCTTTTTGTGATATTTTTGGGACAATGATAGAATACCATGTAGATCCCTCAAGAGCTGACTGGGTGATGGGCTCTCAATGTATTATTAGCGACGCACCAACTTCAATGAAGAGATCTTTAAGTAATCCAAATAAATACAATG
>CAZOSY010000345.1:0-2462 GCA_964582565.1 uncultured Bacteroidales bacterium
TTTAGAGTTCAGGGTAAGGTTAAGGACGCATTTTACGCGTCCTTAACCTCACCTTCCCAACATAACAAAGTTGTCATTCCTCTCCGCCTGAGGCGGAGAGGAATCTACTATTATAAATTCTGATTTTATTTTAATCGGACACTAATGATAAATTATGAAAACTGTATAAAAAAAGGAAATGAAAAAATAAATATCAACAAACAAGGGTTTGTTAACAAGTTTTTTGAAAAAAAATAAAAAAAATTTAAAAAAAACAGTACATATTTCAATTTTTTTTGTATATTTGCATTTACATTTTAAAATATTTTACCACTATGGAAATATATGACAACAAAATAGACAAAATAGACAAAATAGACAAAACAGACATAGAGATAATGTCTATATTACTAAAAGATGCAAAATCCACATATACAGAAATTGGTGAGCAGTTAAATGTATCAGTAGGGACTATTCATGTCAGAATCAAAAAACTTGAAGCATTAAATATAATTAAAGGATTTACATTAGATGTTGATATGTCTAGATTAGGATTAGATTTAGTTGCTTTTATAGGATTTACAATAGATGGTAAATCATATAAAAAAATAGTTGAAAGATTAAAAAGTATTAAAGAGATTGTTGAATTATCCCATACCACAGGCAATTATCATATGTTTGCAAAAGTAATTTGTAAAGATACCAAACAACTTAAAAATTTATTACTTAACAAAATAAATGCTATTGATGGTATTGAAAAAACAGAAACCTCTATCTCTTTAGAAGAAATCTTATATAGTTCTGATACTTATTCTAAATTGTTAGAATAAGTATTTATAAAAAAAAACTACCTATGGGTCAGATTTCTGACTGATTCACGATTATAAACCCAATTATAAATTTGGCATTTATCGGGATATTTATTGGAACGAATGCCTGATACAACAGTATAAATCATGAAAAACAAGGAAAAAAAATTAACTGTATTCAAAGATGTTGAAATAATAGATGCAGGTGCAAAAGGGAAAGCTGTTGCAAAAATAAATGAAAAAGTTGTATTTGTTAATTATGCTGCGCCAGGCGATATAGTAGATTTACAGATAACAAAAAACAGAAAAAACTTTATGCAAGGCAAAATCATTAAGTTTCATAAATATTCTGATAAAAGGGAAAAACCTCTTTGTGAACATTTTGGATTGTGTGGAGGATGCAAATGGCAACATATTAAATATGAATATCAACTTTTTTATAAACAAAAGCAAATACAAGATAACCTAAAAAGGATTGGAAAATTTGAAATGCCAAAATCAATGCCAATAATCCCATCAAAAAAAACTAAATATTATCGTAACAAATTAGAATTTTCTTTTTCTGACAGAAAATGGTTGACAAATTATGATAAAAATGTAAATCTTGAAAATAAAAATATGAATGGCCTTGGATTTCATATTCCTAATATATTTGACAAAATAATAGACATTAAACATTGCTATTTACAAAAAGAACCTTCAAATGCTATTCGCTTAGCTATAAAAAAATATGCTGTTGATAATAAACTAACCTTTTATAATGCTAAAAAGCATACTGGATTTTTACGAAATCTGCTCATAAGAAATACATCTTTAGGAGATATTATGGTAATTATGGTATTTAATTATTATGATAATGCTGAAATAAAAAAAATGCTAAATTTTATATACTCAACTTTTCCTGAAATAACATCATTAATGTATATTATCAACAAAAAGTTAAATGATTCTATCTCTGACCAAAAAGTAGAATTATATAAAGGAAACACTTATATATTGGAAAAAATGGAAGATATAGAATTTAAAATAAGTGCTCTTTCTTTTTATCAAACAAACTCTGAACAAGCATATCAGCTTTATAAAGTTGTAAGGGATTTCGCAGATTTGAAAGGTAAAGAAATTGTTTACGATTTATATACAGGGACAGGAACTATAGCAAACTTTATTGCTGAAAACACAAAAAAAGTAATAGGAATAGAATATCTTAACACAGCAATTAAAGATGCAAAAGAAAATTCAAAAATCAATAAAATAAATAATACTTTATTTTTTGCAGGAGATATATCAAAAGTATTAAATGATGACTTTGTAAAAGACAATGGATTTCCTGACATAATAATCACAGACCCGCCACGAACAGGTATGCACAAAAATGTGATAACACAAATATTAAAAATTGCGCCTGAAAAAATAATATATGTTAGTTGCAATTCAGCTACACAAGCAAGAGATATTAGTATGATGACAGAAAAATATTCTGTAAAAGCAATTCAACCTGTTGATATGTTCCCGCATACTCATCATGTTGAAAATGTAGTTCTACTAAAAAAAGATACTAATAATTATGTTTAAAAACAAACATATTACTTTTTTATTTATAAAAATTTAAAGTTTTTTATGTTGTCTGTGTATCCAATAAATTTATTTTATGTAAATTTGTAGTATAATTAATTT
>CAZOSY010000346.1:0-2459 GCA_964582565.1 uncultured Bacteroidales bacterium
TGGCAAACAGTACTTATGTTGCAGATTTTATATATGATAATATCATGATTTCTACAAATGTTATTCATGCAAGTTATAAATACGGAGTAAAAAAACTGCTCAATCTCGGCTCTTCCTGTATATATCCAAAACTTGCACATCAGCCATTAAAAGAAGAATATTTACTTTCAGGTCTTCTTGAACCTACAAATGAACCTTATGCAATTGCCAAAATCGCTGCAATAAAAATGTGTAGATATTTTAATGAACAATACAATACAAACTTTATCTCCGTTATGCCGACAAATCTCTACGGGCCGGGAGACAATTTTAACATGGAAACTTCACATGTATTACCTGCAATACTTCGGAAAATGCACCTTGCAAAATGTTTAGAAAACAACGATTGGAACTCTATCCAAAAAGACCTTAACAAACGGCCAATCACCGGTATCGATGGAAATTCATCAAACGAAGAAATAGTTAAAATACTCTCTAATTATGGCCTTACATTCATTCAACATTCAACATTCAACATTCAACATTCTTCAAACGTAAGTTTGAAGCTTTGGGGCACAGGTTCTCCGCGACGTGAATTCCTCTATGTTGACGACCTTGCCGATGCTGTGGTTTTTATTATGAACAATTATGATGCAAAAGCTCTTGGAGAATTTGTAAATATTGGGACAGGAAAGGACTTAACTATAAAAAATCTTGCTCAAATCATTAAAAATATTGTGGGATTTAAAGGAAAGATTGTGTGGGATAGCACAAAACCGGATGGAACACCTCAGAAGTTGCTTAATGTTAATAGGTTACATAAACTTGGATGGAAACATAAATATTCTTTGGAACAAGGAATAATAAGAGATTACAATTTGTATAATAATAGCTATGCAAAATAGATTGTCAAAAAAAATATATAAAAAGATTAATATGTTAATATTCCAAGTAGTGTTAGAATTTAAAAGAATCAATTCTTTATAATGACAAAGGACAAAGTATTAATATTATTAAAATCGGATGAAACTGATAATTTAGAATTCAAAAGCAGTTTTAATAATGAAGCTATTGAAACTGTTTGTGCTTTTACAAACACAAAAGGAGGTAAACTTATTATTGGGGTTAACAATAAAAAAAATATTACAGGAATAAAATTAGGAAAAGAGACAGCACAAAATTGGATTAATGAAATAAAGAATAAAACTAGTCCATCAGTTATTCCAGATATTGATATTTCTAAAATTAATAATAAAACAATAGCACTAATAACTGTAGATGAATTTCCTATAAAACCCGTTGCTGTGAAAGGAAAATATTTTAAGCGGGTTAAAAACTCTAATCATCAACTAAATTTGACTGAAATTACAAATTTGCATCTAAAAACCTTTAATACAAGCTGGGATTATTATATTTCTGAAAATTATGGAATAGATGATATTTCTATTGATAAAATTAATAAGTTTATTAATCTTGCTAACTTGAATAAAGATATTAAAATAGAAGATAATCCTCTTAAAATTTTAAATAAATATGAATTATTAAAAGAGAATAATATTACAAATGCTTGTTATTTATTATTTTCAAATAAAGATGTTTTTCAAGCTACTATTGAACTAGGCAGATTCTCTGATAATACGACAATTAAAGATAGTATTACAATCAGAACAGATATATTTACTGAGGTTGATGAAATAATTAAATTTATAATAAAACATATTAATAAAGCATATATTATAACAGGAAAACCTCAAAGAGAAGAACTCTGGGATTATCCGCTTGACGCAATTCGTGAAATAGTTATAAATATGATTGTTCATAGAGATTATATGCAATCTGGCGACTCAATAGTAAAAATTTTTAATAACAGAATAGAATTTTTTAATCCCGGCAATTTACCTGTCAATATTAGTGAAAAAGATTTATTGACAGGGAAATATATTTCAAATGCAAGAAACAAACAAATAGCAACTATCTTTAAAGAAGCAGGTATTATTGAAAAATATGGGTCCGGTATCCAAAGAGTTCTTGAGGCATTTGAGGAATATAATTTAGAAATCCCTGAATTTAGTAATTTTCAACACGGTTTTAGAGTTATTGTACAAAAAGAAAAAACCACCCCAATAACCACCCCAATAACCACCCCAATAACCACCCCTAAAAAAACTCTAAGTGATAAAATAATTGAAATTATCAGAAACAATACTCAAATTACAAGAAAAGAAATAGCTGATAATTTGAACATAAGCTTAAATACAGTAAAAGAATATATTATTAAACTAAAAAAACAAAATTTGCTAAAACGAATTGGTAACAATAGAAGCGGACACTGGGATGTAATAGAAAAAAATAATAACAACTAAGAAAATATGTTTCTTTGGTTATTAAACAATCAAATGTATAAAAATTGCCAGTGTGCAAATTTGGGTTCAAAGAAAATAATAGGGGGAGTGAGATTTAATTTAGTATATTTGTACTAT
>CAZOSY010000347.1:0-2443 GCA_964582565.1 uncultured Bacteroidales bacterium
ATTTTTTTATAACACAACCAATCTCTCTGTATGTGAAACTCTATAAGATGATAATACTATTAAATACATTCCTTTTTTAAAATTAAAATCAATGTGTATGTTATGATGAGCATCATATTTATAAACATTTTTATATATCAAATCACCTTTTATTGTAAAAACTTTAATTAAAATATCTTTGTTATCACCAAAATCATATTTTATATTAATGTAATCATTAGAAAATACAGGATTAGGACTTACGAAAAATTCGTTTTTAGTAAAGTTTACAGCAACAATATATGAGTAAGTATATTTTCCATCAAAGTCAGTTTGTTTTAAGCGATAATAAGAAATACCTTTTAAAGGGTCAGAATCAAAAATCATATATTTTACAATACTGTTACTGTTATGAGCACTTTCAATATCAGATATTGCTACAAAATTAACAGCATCAGCAGAACGTTCAACAGTAAAAAAGTCATTATTAATTTCCGAAGCTGTTTCCCAAGTAATCTTTACTTTATCATCCTTAATTTTTGCATCAAAAAATAGTAACTCAATAGGCAGAACTCCTTCATAAGAAAATTCAAAATTTCTTAAAACATTCATTTTATATCCTTCCCACCAGGTATTCATAGTTCTTTCATTACCAAAATTATCAGGAAAACTATGTCCTGTTTCAAGAGAATCACCAATATTTACTGTTCCTTCATCAAAATTAGAATCATCCCAGTGTAAATCTGCAGAGCCTGTAACAGGTCTAATTCTGTTAACTAAAAATCCATTCAGGTGTGTTTCAGGGTCATACAAAGGGAAATGAGTTATACCTGATGAGAAAGAAGAAGTAATTATAACTACAGGAGTTAATGAATTTACATAATTACCTTCACCATCTTTACCATCCCAGCAAATTGTGTCATTTCCGGCTGATATATTTTTAACTAATATAACATCTATTGAGCCGGATTGATAGCCTGGTGTTCCATTCAAATCTATAATAATTTCAACAGTTCCCGGTGCTGACATACTAATTGAAAATCTTACTGTATCATTATAATAAACAGGTCTTACAACATCAAGGCTATCTATTATGGTAGGAATAATTCCTGAAGGATAAACATTTCTATCAGGGTCGTTTAAAAATATTTTGTATTGAGGTCGTGTTGAGTTGCCTTCAATAGATTTTCTGTTCTCATTATTACCAAAAGGAGTATCTCCGGGTCCTGTATTATTACAAGAAAGCACAAATCCCCAAGGTTGTATCCCATTCATATCAGCTTCCGAAACAAATTTATCATCTGTATAAACATAAAATTTACCATTATATTTACCTCCTGATGAACGTGTATTTAAGTCCCATGCATAAGACCATAACCTGCCTGGAATAGGATTATTACTGTTATCTGCAACAGTTAAATCAAATAAATCAAAATGATATGCCTGTGATAAATCTGTTGTGAATTCCATATAAAAATCACCGGTTGTGTCAGGTTTAAACTGAAAAGGATCGTAACCTTGACCTTTATCATCAATACTAGGACCGGCTACTGCTTCTTCATAAGATTTTATATATCCTTCTCCATTTGAAGGAACATCTGTTCTTGGATATACCACAGCACCCGAAGGATTTTTTATTCTGAATGTTGCATTACCATCTCCTATATGCTGAAATCCAAAATATACTTTCTCATTTGTATCTTTAATATGGAAATATAATCTATGAAAAGGGTCTGTATTTGATTCCTGAGCAAAAGGACGGTTTTTATCATTTACCTGAAGATTACCAACGTCTTCTGAATTAGGTCTGAACTCCTTGGTCCCTTCTGCTTTAATCAAATTTATATTCAATAAAATAATTAATATTGAAATTAAATTTATAATGATTCTATGTTTAAAATAAATATTCATAATTGAATAATTTTTAAATTTGAGCTGGTTTCTTATACAAAGATACAACATTTTTTATAAAAAGTCAAGAATTTTTTAATAATTTTTAAAAAAAACATTAAATCTTTAAAAAAAAATTAATGTTTTTATGCTTTTATTTAAAAAATATATTTTTAGTTTTGTAAAAATATATACTGTTAATTCAAATAAAATTATAACAATTTACTTATTTTATAAGACAAATATTATATTTTAAATAAATATTTTTAAATTTAAAATTTTATTAATAAATATTATTTTTTTATCGGGAATTGATTTTTTTTAAATATTTTTTAAGAAAACATAAACTTTTTTAAAAAATATTTTTTTTATTATGAAAATATTTTATTACGGAAACAGTATTTAAAAATAATTGATACATATAAATTATCACTAGTGTCCGACTAAATTTAAAAATTTAGATAAAATTGTTTCTAAATATTATGAGATTCCTTGCTATCACTCGGAATGACAGTGTTATTTAGAGTTCAGGGTAAGGTTAAGGACGCATTTTACGCGTCCTTAACCTCACCTT
>CAZOSY010000348.1:0-2439 GCA_964582565.1 uncultured Bacteroidales bacterium
CTCCTTTTTTTATTAAATTTATATTTTGCATTTTTATATACTCAAAAAGTCGGTATGGTTAATGAGATGCGATACAACTCAAACAACCGTTTTAACAGTTTATCAGCGACTTTATGAACAAATTCTAATTAAGCATTCCTCTGACAATAATGTCAATAGCTTCATTTTCTTTCAGACCACGAGACATAAGAGTTTCCAGTTCTTTCTGATTAACTCTTCCTACTGATGCTTCATGCGTTACCTGTGCTTTTTCATTTAAAACATTAACTATTGGAATAGCTTTTGCTTCTGCCTTTCCCTGAATAATCTCAATACAATCTACATGGCCGCGGGTGTGAGGAGCAGATGCTTCCATTTCACTGATAACTTCAGTTTTTGCATTATCACGGACTGCTATTCTGCTTTTAATCAATCCTTTGGCACCATCTCCAAATAATTTTGCACCTTCAGAGACCTTAATTAAATCATCTTCATAACCATATACATTAGTCATCATCTCTAATATTCCGTTTTCATCTACTTCTGCCTGATAATCAAAATCTAATTTTCCTACTCTGCCTTTCATAAGTAAAAAACTAGTTAAAAATCTACTTCCTTTTCCTATTTTTATTTTTGCATGAGGAATAACTTCTATTCCGCCTGTTGTCCCATGATAATGAACCTCATCATATTGAAGCGAAGCATTTTCTTCTAAAATATAGTTTGCATCCATAATATGCTGAACCTTTATAGCATTTGGAAAAACACAATGTGCAAGGAGTTTTATTTTTGCACCTTTCTTTATCAAAACATTTATCTTAATTTCCTGTTTTCCCTCTTTTGGTAAAATTCCAAAACATAAATGCACAGGATAATCAATAACAGTATCTTCTTTAACTGTCATATCAATATCTACTCCGTTATCGGTCTCTTTTGTATTTATGATAAGTCCTTGTACCAAATGTTTTCCTAATACCTTATTTTTATGAATTACCAAATTAGCTACATTTGAATCATTAAAGATATCTTTTCCTCCTGCTTGCTGATATGCTTTAAGCATTAATTTATAATCTTCATTCATATTTTTTATTTATTTTTTATTGTTTTAATTTTTATTCCTTTACTTAATTTAAGGGGGCTTCTATTAATTCCTTTCTTTCAAGAAACAAAGATAATGAATAAGATGCGAGACACAAATATTTCTTAATAGCCGTAGCTATTAAGAAATATTTTGACGAAGTCAGGTTGTTTATTAGCTTTGTTCCCAAAGGGTTTTCAGAGTATTTCATATACTTCTTCAAATTTTTTTGCATTATCCCGATAGTGCATCTAAAATTTTCATCGTCTATAAAATACTCTGAAAATCTTGATGCGAAGTAATTAATAGAAGCCCCCTTAATATAAAATCTAATTTTTGTTTTCTTACTATCTAAACTTAGAACAATTAAAGCATCTGTCCTCAAAATATTTTATTATATTTTTAGTGGCTCCTTCTCTAATTAAATATCCTTCACCTATTATGGCTGAGCGTTCAGCAATTTTTGCTACGTCTGTTCTGTGTGTAATTAGAATTATTGTTGCTCCTCGTTTTTTAATCTCATATATAAGATCAATAATTTTATTTAAAGCCAAAATATCAATACCGGAATCCGGTTCATCAAGAATAACTAATTTGGGTTTCATAGCAAAAATAGCAGCTATTTCTATTCGTTTTCTCTCACCACCACTTAAATTTTTATCTAATTTCCTTTTTAAATATTCTTTTGGACTAAGAAGTACCTTTTGTAAAGCTTGCTCTACTTCTATTTGATTTTTGTTCTTCATACCTAAAAGAATATAATCTTCAACAGTAATACCTTCAAATCTGGCTCCTTCTTGCCATGCAAGTGTAATTCCTAATCTTGCCCTTTGCCATATTGATAAATCAGTAATATCCTGTCCATCAAAAATGATTTTTCCTTTATCTTGTTTGTAACTGTTACAACCCATTATAGTATAAGCCAAACTACTTTTACCAGCTCCATTAGATCCTAATATACCGTAAATTTCTTTATCTTTAACTTCAAAAGTTATATTCTTTAATATTCTCTTATATCCTCTTTTTAGAGTCAAATTCTCTATTTTAAGCATAGTTTTTTCTCTGTTTTGTTAAAATGTCTTATTTAATATTTGTTCAAAAGTTGTAATCATATTTTTTGCCAAATATATACAAAATAAATTTTAAGGAGTATAAAAATTTTCAAATTTATTTAATAAAAATTTATTTATTGTAAAAAAAATTATCGATAGTCGTTATAATTTAAAAATTTATATTATAATAATTATCAAACCATATTAACCTGAATAATTCACAAATTCATCCAAAAAGTTTGTAAATTACACATATTCAACAGATTAACAAAGTGATGATTAAAAAATCCCGAAAGGGATTTAATTTGAATAACCATAGGTGAAACCTAT
>CAZOSY010000349.1:0-2439 GCA_964582565.1 uncultured Bacteroidales bacterium
CCTGTAATGAGTCGGCATTTTATAATTACTCACTATAAAAAACATAGAGCCAAAAAATTTATCCTGTTAAATAAATTTTTGCCAAAAAAATTAAAAATACTTTGATATAAATTTATTTTATGTAAGTTTGTATGAAAATTAATATAATAATATTTACAAAATCAGAAATAGGATAATTACACATTTTTTATGCTCTTGTTTGGTATGCTACAAGGCGATTGTGTAGATGTAATTAAAATACTTAATTATGAAAAATAAATTATTTCTTATCAACTTTTTGCTATTATTATTCTGCTTTAATTTAAATGCACAAAATGTTGAATTTAAAAAGGAAAACTTTCCTGATAGAAAAAAAGAATTAAGAAAAGCTATCCTTGAAATAGAAGAAGGTAACAAAAGTTATGAAATAGGTAAAGGAATGTATTATCTGGACGCTATTAAACATTATATCAAAGCAAATAAATTTAATCCTGATAATGCTCTGTTGAATTATAAAATTGGTAAATGTTATCTTAATACTATTCAAAAAACCAATTCTATTGCATTTTTTGAAAAAGCATTAAAATTAGACCCAAATGTAAGTCAGAAAATTAACTATTTGCTTGGACAAGCTCATCAGTTAAATTATGAATTTGATAAAGCAATAAGTAAATATAACAAATATAAACAATCTTTATCTCCTGCTGACATTACTTCTTTTGGTAAAGTGATAGATAAAAAAATTAAAGAATGTGATAATGGCAAAAGATTAGTAAATGATTCTGTTAGAGTATTTATTGATAACCTTGGAGATGTAGTTAATTCTGCTTATCCTGAATATAACCCTATTATCAACGCTGATGAATCAATGATGATTTTTACTTCGAGACGAGATAATACAACAGGTGGAAATAAAGACCCTTCAGACAATAAATATTATGAAGATATTTATATTACTTATAAAAACAACAATATCTGGTCTTCACCTAAAAATCCGGGTAAATCCCTTAATACTAATTATCACAATGCAACTATGGGCTTATCACCTGACGGACAAAAATTATTTACATACGAAGGTAGTAATGAAGGCGACATTTATCAATGCAACCTTAAAGGGGACAAATGGTCAAAACCAAAAAAATTAGGAAAAAATATAAATACTAAATATCATGAGTCATCAGCATCTTTTTCTTATGACGGAAAAATTATTTATTTTGTATCTGATAAGCCGGGCGGATATGGTGGCAATGATATATATATGTCTGAAATTGATAAAAAAGGTAAAAATTGGGGCAAAGCTGTTAATCTTGGTCCTGTTATTAACACTCCTTATAATGAAGAAGGTGTATTTATGCTTCCTGACGGAAAAACTTTGTATTTTAGCTCTAAAGGACACAAAACTATGGGTGGCTATGACATCTTTAAATCTGTTTATGAAAATGGTAAATGGTCTGAACCGGAAAATTTAGGATATCCTATCAATACTACTGACAATGATCTCTCCTTCTCTATAACTGCCAGTGGAGAACATGGCTATTATTCCTCTACAAAAAAAGGAGGAATAGGAGAGCAAGATATATATCTTATGACATTCCTCGGGCATGAAAAACCTCTTATATATAATTCTGAAGATAACATGTTGGCGAATATAGCCGAACCTATTAGTGAAACAGTAATAGAACCAACAATAGAAATAAAAACTAGTCAATTAACTCTTTTAAAGGGCTTAATCTTATTAGATGAAAAGACAAAAGAACCTCTTGAAGCAACTATTGAAATTACAGATAATCAAAAAAATGAAGTTGTCGCAAGATTTACATCAAACAGCAAAACAGGCAAATATTTAATAACTCTGCCTTCAGGCAAAAATTATGGAATAACTGTTGAAGCTAAAGGATATCTGTTCCATTCCGAAAATTTTGATATATCTTCTTCGGCAGAATATCACGAAATAGAAAAAGATATACTGCTTAAAAAAATAGAAGTTGGCCAAAAAGTTGTATTAAAAAATATTTTCTTTGATTTTGATAAAGCCAGTTTAAGATCAGAATCCGTTGCAGAACTTAACCGACTTACAAAACTAATGAATGATGTGCCTAGCCTTAAAATTGAGGTCTCAGGACATACTGATAATATTGGCTCAGCAGCATATAACAAAAATCTATCAGAAAAAAGAGCTAAATCTGTTGCTGATTATCTTACTAACCATGGAATAAAAAAAGACAGATTAGAATATGTAGGATATGGATTTTCTCAGCCAATAGCAACCAATGATACTGATGAGGGAAGACAACAAAACAGGAGAACAGAGTTTAAAGTGCTAAGTAGAACTTACTAAAAAATAGTATTTTTAAATAATTTCAGAAGAACTGACCTCAATGACCATAATTTAATATAAAACATAGATATACAGGATATTGTGGAAACTCATTAAATTTTTTTGAGGATTTGAAAATGATA
>CAZOSY010000350.1:0-2417 GCA_964582565.1 uncultured Bacteroidales bacterium
ACCAGCCACATCTGTTATAACAATTCCGGTTCCGCCAAAGGAGAGGTCAAGTGAGCCGGATGTTTGTGCAAAAATACCATTTATTGATATTAGTAATACAATATCTAAAAATACTTTTATATATCTATTTGGTAATAAAAACCGTAATATTAGTAAATTACATTTTATATTTTTCATATATTCAAAAATTAAAATTTATTATTCGTAATTGATATAAAAGAACCATCTTCAAATTCAAACCTGTGAACTAAAATACCTGAAGGGATACCTTTTTTTGGTTTTATTTGATAATCTCTGATATGATCTTTCATTATAACAAAATTTTTACTATATATTTTATTTCCATAAGAATCGTATAAATAATACATGAACTTTAATTTAGCTGAAGCTTTCAAATTTATATAGAAACTATTGCCTGTAATAAAACATTTATAAACAGATACTATTTACTCATAATTCATAATTCGTAATTCGTAATTCGTAATTTGTAATTTGTAATTCGTAATTCGTAATTTGTAATTCGTAATTTTCTTTCATCTTGCCAGCACCATTTTTTTTTGTTGTATTGTTTTCCCATCAATTTTCATACTATATATATATGTTCCATTTTTAAAGTCTGCAAGAGAAATTTCAAGTTTGTTACGACCCTGTTTAACAGAAAAACTTTTTAGCAATTTAGCTTTAACATTGTATATTTCTATTACACCTTTTTTCCCTTGTGGAACATAATAAGGTATTATAGTGGTGTTTTTAAAAGGATTTGGTATATTATCTCCTAAATATTCATTTTCTTTTCCATATATTTTTTCAATACCTGTATTATCAACTACGGTTATTATAGCATAGTTAGTATTAGAGCAATCTCCATACTTTATTATTAATGTAACAATATAAGAGCCCTGGTTACTATAATAATGTATAGGATTTTGGACAGTATCTGTTGTGCCATCGCCAAAATCCCAGAACCACTGGCTGGTAAAAGTACTACTGTCATAAAAATGCACAATAGCTGAATCTGCCAAAAAAACAGTATCAGCACTTGTCCCGAAATTTGCCTTTGTGGAAGCACAGGGCGGATTATACCAACGTGCTATCCCGAATGCAGAGTCATTTCCTGCCATTGTAAAATATCCACCTACATAGAGTGTATCTTTATAAACATCTACAGCTTCTGTTGTAGAATTTAGTCCTTGTCCTGCAGGTTTCCATGTAACGCCATCCCATCTTGCTATATTATTTGCAGGTATTCCATCTGCTGTGCCTGTAAAACTTCCAACAGCATAAAGTTCATTATGATACATAGTTATACCTCTAACACCATTATTTAATCCTCCTCCAATATCAGACCAGTTGTTTCCGTCCCATTTTGCAATACCGCTAACGATAACACCTCCTGCGGTTAAAAAACCTCCTCCTGCATAAAGTATGTCATTAACTGTATCAACAAATAAAGTGGTAACCTTACCATCTGTTCCTTCGCCTACCTGTTTCCACTCATTACCATCCCAACGTGTAATATTATTACCAATAGCAGAATTAAAAATGCCACCAACATACAGTTCATCTTTATATACTGCCATACATGCAATTGATGACCAGTAAATACCTCCGCCTACATCTGACCATTGTGTGCCATCCCACTTAGCTACATTATCAGCATGTACATAATCTATTTCGTCAAAACTACCGCCTACATATATTTCTCCTTTATATAATGCTACAGCATGAATATCATCAACAACACTACCCATCCATCCTGAACCTACAGAATGCCAATTTAAACTATCCATATTCCAGCGAGCTACATTCATAGCATTAATATTATTATATCCCATACTAACACTATCAAATTCTCCTACTATATATAAATCATTATTATAATGTAATATATCAAAAACAGTTATACTATGGTCTGTTCCTGCTCCCAAACTTCCCCAGTTATGAGAATTCCATGTTGCTATAGAACGGGAAATATTATTACCACCTGCTTGTGTAAAAGATCCTCCTACATACAATAAACTATCATAAACATATAATGTTTGAACATATGTAGGACTTCCAACCATAAATGCAAGAGGTCCAAGCGTACCAGGGACAGTCATCCATATCTGGGCAAAAGAAATGCTATTAATCAGCACTGTTAAGAAAATTAAGTTTACTAATTTTTTCATACATTTATTTTTTAATTTTTAAAGGTCGTATGGAAACAGATTTAAAAAAATGATCATACTTGTTTGTGCAAAAAATGATGGTCTTTTAAATATTTGTTTCATAAATAAATAATTTAATAATATTATTATCAGAAATGACATTTTTTTATTATTGTCTGATTAAAAATATTACTTTTTTATTTTATTAAAATCATTTTATCATATTCCAGAATAGTTCCGTTTATTTCAATACAATAAAAATAAATT
>CAZOSY010000351.1:0-2404 GCA_964582565.1 uncultured Bacteroidales bacterium
TTTTAATTTGTTTTTCAATTATTTCAGTTACATCTGACATTTTGAGCCTCCTTATAATATTAGTTTAACTAAATTTTTATAATATTTTTAAAATAAAATATAATTTTGCAATAATAAAAAAAAAACATCAAACAAAATGTTTTATATCATATTTTTTTATTTATTTTGTTTTTTATTTCACATAAAGAAATATATTATTAAATTAAAAACCCTGTCTGTTTCAGGTGAGGGTTGGCAAATCCACTTATGTTATAAATATTATTTTGTTTGAAAAAAATTAATTTATTGTGAACAATGGAACAAAAACTAAATGTCAAGACTAGTATTATGCGCTTATTACAATACCGTTTAAGTTTGATGAAATTTAAGGAATTAGGTTACCAAAAAGTGTTCTCTTATAATCTTGGCGAAAAATCAGGTGTTAATGCAGGACAAGTACGTAAAGATCTGCTACAATTGGGTATTAAAGTAAAAGGCAATAAAAAAGCCGGTTATGGTATTGATAGTTTATTAAATGAATTAAATAAGATTTTTGGTAAAAACAATACAAAAAAAATAATAATTGTCGGAATAGGCAATATTGGTTTAGCATTAATAAAATATAACTGTAAATTTTTTAAAAAAAATATGTCTATTGTTGCAGGCTTTGATAAGGATCCTTCAAAACAAAATAAAAAATTGGGTATCCCTGTATATTGTATTGATAAAATAGGCAAAATTATTAAAGAAGAAAATATAGATATTGGAATTATTGCTGTACCAGATGAAAAAGCACAGGATATATGTAATATCCTGTGCTCAAATGGCATAAAAGGTATTATGAATTTTGCTCCTGTTATATTAAAAGTTCCTGAAAAAATTGTTGTAAATAATATAAATTTATGTAATGAATTAGAAAGTATCACATATTTTATTAATCTGATTTAGCTATTTTTTTTACAAGCCATTTCCGCTGCTTTAATTAAAGGGTATCCAACGGGAGATCCTGTTAATAAAGGATGTGTTCCTATTTGAGATGTTATTATAGAACTTAATGTCATTTTATTTTCAATAGCAAGACCAATTACATTTATTAATTCTCCAGTACTTACTCCACCCATAATTTCTCCGCCAAGTAATGTTCCTGTTTCTTTAGATGCAATTAATTTTATCATTTGTTTATGTGTGGCTGGTAATGAGCCGGGATGTTTATCGGGACCTTCAAAAACACCTGTAATTATATCAAAGTCTGCGTGTAATGCTAAAGTTTCTGTCATGCCGGCAGTAGCAAATGCTGTATCACCAATAGCAGTGGAATATATTGCAATGGTTCCTCCAAATTTTCTCGGTGTTGATAATTTATATAAGTTAAATCCAAGGACACGGGATTCTGCACAAGCTGTTGAAGCAAGCATTGTTGAGCATGTATTTCTTGTAAAAAAATCTTTTTTCTCAGCACAATCGCCTGATGCATACACATCTGTTTTGTTAGTTCTAAGATATTCATCAACTTTAATAAATCCTCTTTCATTAATTTCCAGTCCACATTTTTGAGCTAATTGTGTATTTGGAGCATATCCCATAGAAATTACTACTACTTCGGCTTGTAATTCTTGACCATTTTCCAGTAATACTCCCGAAACATTATCTTGCCCTATTATTTCTTTAATTCCTGTTCCTGTAATTAGGTTAATTCCTCTGCTTTTCAAAATTTCCTCAGCCTCAACAGCAAATTCTTTATCAAAAGCCGCACCTAAAATATTAGGTAATATTTCAACAAGTGTTACATTTTTTCCTGCTTTTTTTAGCTCGTCTGTTACTTCAACACCAATAAAACCTGCACCAACAACAACAATATTTTGTTTATCTTTTATCTTATTCTGAAAATTATCAAGATAAACTTTGTTTTTTGGAATTGTAAAAACATTATCCAATTCTGCCCCTTTTAACCATTTTGGAATAATAGGTGTTGAACCTGTTGCAATAATAATTTTTTCATAAGCTATTTCTTCTCCATTAGCTAACTTACAAATTTTACTGTCAAAATTAATATCAACAACCTCGCCTATTTGAATATTTATTCCTGCTTTTTCCAAACCGGCATCCGGTAATATATTTTTTTCTGTAGTTCCTATTGTCCCAAAAATATATGGGATACCACATGGTATCATTACTTTTTCCTCTTTTCTGATTAAAGAAACTTCTTTATCAGGATATTTCATCTTTGAAGTTAAAGCAGCTGTTGCTCCTGCTGCACTTCCTCCAATAATTAAAACATTTGTTTTTTTCATAATACTATTTTTTAATTTATATGTTAATTTTTAAATTTTTATGTTTATCCTCTGGATAAATTTTCTAATGCGAGGACATTAATTATTTCTTGTTAAATAATTAACAAGGCAAAGATATAAATATTAATATTTAC
>CAZOSY010000352.1:0-2404 GCA_964582565.1 uncultured Bacteroidales bacterium
TTTTTTACAATTTGAATTAAATCTTATTATTCCTGTTATTCCGCACATATTATTTTGATTTTAAATAATAAATTAAAGTCCGTATATTATAAATATTTACAGGGTTATATATAAGTGCTTTTAATATATACTTAATTGCATTTTTATACATTTTTTTTTCATATTCCAAACTAGAAAGTTTTCTATATATAATAGATTTTAATTTACAATATTTATGACTCTCGGCATAATCTGTTTTATTATCTCTACGTTGTTTTATTACGTATATCAAAGAATAATAAGATAATAATTTTTTTTTATTTTTTGATGACATAGAATTTTTATGTTTTCTATAAAAGTATAAATGTTCATCCATGTTTATAATTTTATATTTTTCAGCAATTAATGCTGCCCAATAAAAGTCCTCAAATCCAATTTTAAAATATTTATTATATCCACCTATTTGATCATAAACATTTCTTTTAAATAGCCATGAATTAGTACTAAAATGAAATTTAAAATTAAAGATTGCTTTGTTAACATTTTTTTCCCATTCTGTTTTATATAAAATATCTCCATTAGAATTAATTATAATTGCATTAGTTCCCAGAACATCTATAGATAAATCTTTGTTAAGATAGTCAATTTGTTTCTTAAAGCGATTTAAGTCAGAAATATCATCTGCGTCCTGAAATGCAATTAACTCTCCTTTTGCTTTACTTAGTAATATATTACATGTTTTTAAATATCCTTTATTTGTTTTATTATGGTATGTCTTAATCCTTGAATCTTTTAAGGCGTCAATAATTTTGCGGGTATTGTCTGTTGAAGCATCATCAGCAATTAATAACTCAATATTGGAATAACTTTGATATAATATACTATTTAATGATTCTAAAATATATTTATCACAATTATAAGCTGGTATTATTACTGAAATAAGTTTTTCTTTCATAAATTATATTAAAATCATTTATAATTTCGAAAAAAAATTGTGTATTTTTTTTCTTATTGCTTTTCTTAAAATTTGAATAGACAGACATATTCCAATATATCCTTCTTCATATTCTATAATTCGTTTTTTTAAGTAAGTTAATTGTTTATTTGTTGTTCTATTATGAAACTCCCATAAATATGGATGTATGTATGCTTTTGCAAAAATATCTTCTTTTAGTTTAAAAAAATTATTTTTTGCATATACAAACATATTTTGTTTATAAAAATATTCTATTTTATCATTATCCCATATTTTTGGTCTGATAACATCATATACTGAATATCCGAATTTTTTAAATTTTGTATGCCAATATTCTGGCCATTGTTCGTTCAAATGATTTTGTCCACCCTGGAAAGGAACAGCTGCAGAAAACAAAATTAAATTACCATGGTTTACAAGATTTTCAATAAAAGTATCTGAATCTTTTTCAGAAATATGTTCAGCAACTTCTAATGCCAAAACAATATCATATCTTTTTTTTATATTAAAATTTTTAGATAAATCAGCTGGAATAAACTCATTTTTTTTTATGTATAACAAATCTTTTTTTACGTATTCTCCGTCCACACCTAAAATATTGCTAACTCCAAGGTCTTTGAAGACTTTCAACCATGAACCAATTCCGCAGCCAATATCTATAACACTTTTTGGTGAAAACATATCTAATATTATTGGAACTATTTCCCTTGCTGCATTAAGATTATGCATTTCTCTGGTATGAACATATTTAATTTTCTGCATAAATAAATATTTAAAAAAATACAATAATTACATTAACTTCATTTTTATTTCATTAAAATAAAACTGATTAAAATTTTTATCCAATAATCGACCCGACATAAAAACATCACGACTGTTAAGATGAAAATAAAATGCATTTTCAATTACATCAAAATTATCCTCCATATTACCAAAATAAAGATCTACAAAATAATTACCTTCACCATAAACTGGAAATTTTAAAAATTCAACACTTATTTTCCCTTTATTTACAGGATATTTATTCAATTTCAATCCATAATGTCTATTATTAACACCTAAAATTTTTGTGCCTGAAGGATTTTTAATGACAAATCCAAAAACTATTTCTTTTAATTTATTATCAGTTTCAAAAGTAATATTAAATTGAAAATTACAACCGGGATATGCTATACAAGAAAGTTTATTATCAATAAATAACTCAACATTTAACATACTTTTATTTTTTATATAATTTTTATTTTGATGATTTATTAAATCAAATAATCCAGTATTAGAAAATTTGATTAATTTATTTAGCTGATTTTCAGTATAAAAATCAATAGCATCAATCTGATTTCCTTCATAACTTATAATTCCTTTGTCCAAAACAATTCCATGATTACAAAGTTGACTTATACTTCCCATATTATGGCTTACAAATAATACTGTTCTGCCTTCATTATTAGT
>CAZOSY010000353.1:0-2389 GCA_964582565.1 uncultured Bacteroidales bacterium
CATCTTCGCCTTTGGCTAATTTGACAGCTTTGTATGCATTGATTCGACCAGCACCCACCATTCCGGGATAATTTGCTTCATCTGCAACAGGATCGGTTGTTGATTTTAAAATAAATTTCAAATCACCAGGCTCTATACAAGGATTAACAGATAGAACCAGCGCTGCTATTCCTGCTGCAATTGGGGTAGCAAAAGAAGTACCTCCAAAGCCAGGACTACCATAATATGGCCAACCACTAGTATTACAAATTGATGTTCCGGCTCCCATTAATTCATGTCCTGGTGCACAAATATCAACTTCAGAAAAATAGGACCAAGTTTTTTCAACACCATTTTCATTTAAATAATATAGGCTATCACCTTTACTTGTACCGGAAACAATAATTATTCTGTCATCATAAACAGGATTAAAGGGATAAAATGCATGAAAAACATTTGGGCTATATTCACAATGCGTTTCTGTACTACCATTTCCTGCAGGCCAAATAATTGCTGTACCATTATCCAATATTTCTTTAACAATTAATTCTTCTCCTGTAGTTGCATCAGGATAACAACCGAGAGAACCACTTCCGGCACATGATATAATAATTTTAGCACCCATAACATTGGAAGCATGTAATGCTTTTTGCAAAACTGTTTGTCTTGAACCAGTATGATATGCAATTAGCATTGTATTAAAACCTGCAGAAGCTAAATCTCCTCCACCATCAGTTTCAGCACCTGCAAAACTTGCGACCGTTGTTCCATGAACAAGATAACCAGCAGTAGCACTACAACTAAAAGTAGAATTATCATAGGGGTCATAAAGTGGATAAATTTTATTTGCCAAATCGGGGTGGGTTATATCAAAATTATAATCTAAAATGGCAATTTTAATATCTTGTGAACCTTTTGTAATATCCCAGGCAAGATTACATTGGGTTTTCTTTAAATGCCATAACCAATCAATAGTCCACATATAATCCGATGGATCATAAACCATTTTTTCTACACTATCAGCTTCGAATTTGCTAAATGATGAAAATTGTGAATTGTATTTATTTGTAAGTTCAGCAATTAAACTGTCAATTTTACCAGCACTATGAATTTCATATATTTTCAACAACTTAGGATTTTTAGCAAATGGAAGAGCTTTTTTGTAAAAATGCACTTTATGTTTGTTGAATAGTGTGTTTAATGAATCAATCCGGCTGTATTTATTCATGTATGGCATGCAATTTTGTTCATTTACTTTAACCCAACATATTGTATCAAGATATTTTTGTGCAGCACATCTGATAATTAAACTGTACAGTAAAAAAAATAAAATAGTTCTTTTCATAAATATTTATTGTTTAATTAATTTATTAATATATATTCTATCTTTATCTTTTGATTTAGCTTTTAATAAATAAATACCTTGATTATATTCACTCAAATCAATATTAGTATTTAATTTATTTGGAAATAAGGAAATAACCTTTAAACCAGTGATGTCATATATCTCCAACCATTCAATTAATTCAGTCGAATTTATAGTGAACTGATTTTTGAAAGGAATTGGATAAATTATAATATCAGTTTTTTCTTGTCTTTCAGAAATTCCAATAATATCACAGTCGTAGCCCCAATCAGGGTTTGTATAAGCAAGTCCGGTATCGGTATAACATCTTAATAAAGAAGTTACAAATTCGGGTATTGTTATTGATGACTTTCCAAAGAAATAAGTTAGGCTTCCTATTTTATCAAGTATATAATAATCAGATAAACCACTCGGAAACCCCCAGTCTCCTTCATTTAATGAAGAAATTTTTTGGCGTTTTATCCATTCCCCTGATAATTGAATACTGTCAATTGCAATAATTTTATACCTAAAATCAGTAATACTATCATCATAAGAAAAAAAAGCTTTTGTGGGTTTGAATTTTGTAATATGAACATTTATTGTGTCGCCAGCGTTTGCAGATAAATCATATAATAAATGAAACGAGCCGGAATAATAATTATAATAGAAAATACTATCACCGGATTGTTTCAAATATTCTTCACCGATTAAAGTTGAATTATTTAATTTAACTTCAATAATTTTACAATTATAGCCCTCAATAATTGTGTCTTGTACGGAATCAAAAGTCACACAATTTAAAAATGTTGAACTAGGTTCATTATAATACCACTTTGCTCCCACAGGCGCCCATTCATTTTGAGAAAAACAGAACTGCATGCTTACAGCAAAAATCAGTGTTAAAAGTATTTTAGGTTTCATAGTTTTATATTTTTAAAGTTAAAAAAACAAAGATACAAAAAAACTGGTCAATAAAAAAATTGGTTTAAGCAAAAAAAATATTAAATTCAAAATTATTTTCTGTTATTGTTGCATTATTTATTCCTCTTAAAGTTATACTGC
>CAZOSY010000354.1:0-2366 GCA_964582565.1 uncultured Bacteroidales bacterium
AAAACTATAAAACCATTTAACCATTATATATCTGGAAACCATTCCATACAATTATATTCCGAAATTAATTTGTCAAGATACTAGTGATTATTTTACAGTTCTAAACATTTTGTGCCATCTCAATTTATCAGGAAACAATTTCTCTTTGTCTAATGACAGCCACACAAATAAAGCTTTTCCTACTATATGGTCTTCGGGGACAAATCCCCAGAAGCGTGAGTCGGCTGAATTATGACGATTATCTCCCATCATCCAGTAATAATTCATCTTAAAAGTATATTTATCAGCTTGTTTTCCATTTATATAAATTTTGCCTTGTTTAATTTCAAGGTCATTATTTTCATAAACATCAATAATTCTTTTATATAAAGATATATTTTTTATGCTTACAGGTATTGTAACACCTGCTTTAGGGATATAAACATGTCCGAAATTGTCTTCATTCCATTTAAAATTTGCAGAGTCGTAAGGGAATATCTGATTATAATAAAGTCCTTTAGGTTTAAGTTTCGATTTTACAAGTTTAACATTTTTAAATTTTCTTAACTTATCTGCTGTTTTTTTTGTTAATGAATAGATAAAATGTCCATATTCCATAGTAGGTCCGCCATCAGTAATATTTAATTTCTCAATAATTTTAGGATTTAAAGACATACCATTAGTTATAACATCATAATTGCATTGCATATTTTCAAAGTTGTGAGCAGGTTTACCATTGATATAGACCTGTCTGTCAATAATTTTTAAGGTATCGCCTGCAATTCCTATACATCGTTTGATATAGTTTTCTCTTTTATCAACAGGGCGGGCTACAATATTGCCAAAGTCACGTTTATCATTCCATACTATGTTTTTGCCAAGTTCTCTTATCAGAGCATAATAGCTTACATTTTGTTTTTTTAGGGCAACAGTATCACCGTCAGGATAATTAAAGACCACAACATCATTATTTTTAATTTTTTCAAATCCCCAAAAACGATAATATGGTAATTCTAACCATTCCAGATATGATTTTGTATATTTTGTAAGAGGTAATGTATGATGCACAAAAGGAAAAGCAATAGGAGTATTTGGAACTCTTGGTCCATAATTTATTTTACTTACAAACAAAAAATCGCCTACAAGCAAAGATTTTTCCATAGAAGAAGTAGGGATAGTATATGCTTCAATCATAAAAGTTCGTATTATACTGGCTGCTACAACAGCAAACAAGATAGCATCAATCCATTCTCTTGCAACTGTTTTTTTTATTTTAGGTATTTTATCAGGAGCTGTATATTTTTCTTTTTTGCTAAAAGCTAAATACGGAATGTATATAAAAGGGAATAAAGCGCCAAGAATCTCATCAAGGACTGTATTTTTTTTAAAACATTTTAATATCTCAACAGACATTAGCATTATCATAAAAACATTTATAAAAGGTATAGCAAGGAAGATAAACCACCGCATAGATTTCTTTATTATTTTTAACCATATATATAAATTATAAACTGGTATAAAAGCTTTCCATCCCTTTTCATTTGCCTTTTTAAATACGCCATAAAGTCCTACTATTATTAAAAGCATTGATACAACTACTGTTATTTTATAATGTCCCATTTTGTATAATATTTTATTATGTTATTTAACCTGAATAATCCGTGTTAAATATTTTTAAGTATTTTTTTTATTTCAAAATTTTCGGAAAAGTTAATCGTTTTATCACTCATTATTAACTGTAAAAAATATATAAATTTAATTTTATAACTTATATAATATATTATTATTGTATAGTTTTTAAATTTGTAAAATTATAAAATTTTTAATAATGACAAAAATAGGGCTATTATCAGATACGCATAATTATCTTCATAATAAAATATTTGAATATTTTAAAAATTGCGATGAAATATGGCATGCTGGCGATATAGGTAATATTGAACTTGCTGATAAGCTAAACAAATTTAAACCATTAAGAGCTGTTTATGGAAATATTGACGGTCAGGATGTAAGAGCAGTATATCACAAAGATTTACGTTTTATGTGCGAAAAAGTAGATGTATGGATTACACATATAGGTGGATATCCGGGAAGATATGCTCCAGAAGTTAGGAAAAAAATAAAATTAAATCCACCAAAACTTTTTATATCAGGACATTCACATATATTGAAAGTTATATATGATAAAAAACTAAATCTGCTTCATGTTAATCCTGGTGCTGCCGGTAAATATGGCATACACAAAGTAATAACTCTTGTCCGATTTACAATTGATATAAATAAAATAAAGGATTTTGAAATAATTGAGATAAAAAAATAGTGATGAATTATCAATTACGAATTACGAATTATCAATTACGAATTACGAATTACGAATTACGAATTAT
>CAZOSY010000355.1:0-2365 GCA_964582565.1 uncultured Bacteroidales bacterium
CCACTGCCACTGCCACTGCCACTGCCACTGCCACTGCTACTGCTACTGCTACTGCTACTGCGGCTATTGATTTATAAAGGGGAATTCATAAACTAATATCATACTCTCTTAAAGCATCATTTAATGATGTTTTTAAATCAGTAGATTCTTTCCTTTTACCAATTATTAATGCACAAGGAACCTGATAATTGCCGGCAGGAAATTTTTTTGTTCTTGAACCTGGTATCACAACCGAGCTACTAGGGACAAATCCTTTATATTCTACTGGTTTTTCTTTTGTTACATCTATTATTTTTGTTGATTTTGTAATCACTACATTTGCACCAAGAACGGCTTGTTTCTCTATTTTTACACCTTCAACAATCATACAACCTGCTCCTATAAAACAATTATCTTCAATTATTACCGGTGATGCCTGAATTGGCTCAAGAACGCCGCCTATTCCAACGCCAACACTTAAATGTACATTTTTGCCTATCTGAGCACACGAACCTACTAATACCCATGAATCAATCATTGTTCCTTTATCAACATATGCACCAATGTTAACATAAGAAGGCATTAATATAACTCCTTTTTCCAGATATGAGCCATAACGTGCAATAGCATGCGGGACTACACGAACACCTTGCTCTTTATAACCTTTTTTTAAACTAATTTTATCATAAAATTCAAAAGGACCCAGTTCTGTAACTTTCATTTTTTGAATAGGAAAATATAAAATAACTGCTTTTTTTATCCATTCATTAATTTTCCATTTATTTCCAACTGGTTCGGCAACACGAATTTTGCCCTTATCTAATAATTCTATTACTGTTCTGATAGCATCTTGTGTTGATTTATCTTTTAAAAGATTATGATTTAACCATGCTGATTCTACAATTTTTTGAAGTTCTGTTGTCATAATTATAAAGTAAAAATTAAAAAAATATTTTATGCAATACTAATAAATATTATAATAAAATAGAACTTATGTGATAAAAAAAATAATCTTTGACATATTTACATTTTTCTTATTATTTTTGCACTTTCGTATTAACTGTATTAAATTAAATAAATGGGAAGAATATTAGCTATAGATTACGGACAAAAGAGAGTAGGACTTGCTGTTACTGATAATTTACAGATTATAGCAACAACTCTTACAACAGTCCCTTCAAGAGATGTAATTTCTTATTTAAAAAATTATATATCAAAAGAAAAAGTAGATACATTTGTTGTCGGAGAACCTAAAACAATGCGTTATGAAGATTCCGAATCTGTAAAGTTTATAAACCCTTTTGTAAAAATATTAAAAAAAACATTCCCTGATATACCTGTTGAAAGATTTGATGAACGTTTTACTTCAAAAATTGCTTCACAAACAATAGCTCTTTCAGGACTAAGAAAAAAACACAGACAGAATAAAGCTTTGATTGATGGTATTAGTGCCACTTTAATTTTACAATCATATTTAGAATCAAAAAATAACTATTAATTATGTTTTTACCTGTTACAGCATACGGACATCCTGTGTTAAGAAAGATTGCAAAAGAAATTGATAAAGAATATCCGGACCTTAATAAACTTATTGATGATATGTTTCATACAATGGGATTATCTTCAGGAGTTGGATTGGCAGCACCACAAATCAATTTATCAATACGTCTGTTTGTTATAGATGCTACACCTCTTGCAAGTAAATATCCAAGTGCAAAGGACTTTAAAAGAGTATTTATCAATGCAAAAAAAATTGAAAAAAAAGGGGATGAATGGTTGTTTAAAGAAGGATGTCTAAGTATTCCCGGCATTAATGAAGAAATTTCACGAAAATCAAATATTCGTATGCAATATTATGATGAGAATTTTAAATTTCATGATGAAAAATTTGACGGATTACCTGCACGTATCATACAACACGAATATGACCATACACAAGGAATTTTGTTTGTTGACAGACTTAGTCCTTTAAAAAAAATGCTTATTAAAAGAAAACTAAATGATATTTCAAAAGGCAATATAGAAGTATCTTATAAAATGATATTACCTTTAAAGAAGAAAAAAAATAAATAAGGTAAACTTACATAAGCAAAAAAGAACTTTAAATTTTTATAAAAGACAAAAATTAAATCGACCTAATTTCTAATTTTTAATTGACCTAAAAAATGACCAATTACCCAATGTCTAATTGGTCATTAGTCCGCCTTAGGCGGATGAGATTTAACAAGTAAAAAAATGGCAAATCAGTAAGAATATTAAGATTTTAGAAATTAAACTTTGATATTAGAACAAAAAACTGAATATTTTTTTACTCTCCCCTTTTGGTTCCCCTCTCTACGAGTAGAGAGGGGTTAGGGGTGAGTATAAAAACAAAAAAACAAAACAG
>CAZOSY010000356.1:0-2358 GCA_964582565.1 uncultured Bacteroidales bacterium
TCATAATTTCATCTTTATTCGTAATTCGTAATTAATTCATTCGTAATTGATTTTCGTAATTCATAATTCATAATTCATAATTTTTAATCGTCTTTGATTATGAATATTTTATTTAAAAAAAGCAAAAATAACTTTTTACTAACTAATAAGTCCCCAATTTGTTTTATTTTTAAACAGGAATTTAAAATTGTCTGCTATTGGTATATTATCTTTTTTTTGCAGTTCAGGGTCATCATCAAGTAGTTTTTTAGCTGTATTTCTGGCAGTTTTCAATATTTTTTCATCCTGAGCAAGGTTTGCTAATTTCAGATTAAAGATACCACTTTGTTTTGTTCCTTCCATTTCGCCCGGACCTCTTAGTTTAAGGTCTGTCTCAGCTATTTCAAAGCCGTCTGATGTTCTTACCATTGTATTCATTCTTTCTCTGGCATCAGAAGTTAGTTTATAGTCCGTCATTAAGATACAATGAGATTGGTCTGCTCCTCTGCCTACTCTTCCCCGTAACTGGTGTAGCTGTGATAGTCCAAAACGTTCGGCATTTTCAATTATCATCACAGAAGCATTATGTATATCAATGCCTACCTCAATTACAGTAGTTGAGACCAGTATCTGTGTCTCGCCTTTTATAAAACGTTGTATTTCAAAATCCTTATCTCCCTGTTTCATTTTACCATGGAGCATACCAACTTTATGTTTCGGTGGAGGAAATTCTCTTACAATATCTTCATATCCATCTTTTAAATTTTTCAGGTCTATTTTTTCCGATTCTTCAATTAGAGGATAAACAACATAAATCTGTCGTCCTTGTTTTATTTGCTCTTTCATAAAACCAAACACTCTAAATCTTTTATTTTCAAATAAATGATATGTTTTTACGAATTTTCTACCCGGTGGTAATTCATCAATAACAGATATGTCAAGGTCGCCATACAGAGTCATTGCAAGAGTTCTTGGTATAGGCGTTGCAGTCATAACCAATATATGAGGATAGATAACATTTTTGGTCCATAATTTAGCTCTTTGAGCTACGCCAAATTTATGTTGTTCGTCAATAACAACAAGACCGAGGTTTTTAAATTTAACTTTATCTTCAATTAATGCGTGTGTTCCTATTAATATTTGCAAATTACCATTAATCAGATTTTCATAAATATTTTTTCTTTGTGAGGTCTTT
This sequence comes from uncultured Bacteroidales bacterium, assembly GCA_964582565.1. Taxonomy (GTDB): domain Bacteria; phylum Bacteroidota; class Bacteroidia; order Bacteroidales; family CAZZDX01; genus CAZZDX01. The sequence goes on from CAZOSY010000356.1 coordinate 1,175, forward strand.
GTTGAGCCAGTAAATAGGTTAATTTTTATATCAAGTCCATAGAGCATTTGTGTTATAGTTTGAAAGTGCTGATTTGCAAGTACTTCGGTAGGTGCCATTAAGCATGTCTGATAATTATTATCTAATGCCATAAGCATACTCATCAGAGCTACAAGAGTTTTCCCACTTCCAACATCGCCTTGCAACAGGCGATTCATCTGTCTGCCAGAGTCAACATCAATACGAATTTCTCTTATTACTTTTTTTTGTGCATTAGTTAATTTAAAGGGAATATTTTTTTTATAAAATTGATTAAAATAATTACCAACAACAGGAAATTTATGTCCTTGTATTTTTTTTATTCTAATATTTTTTCGTCTTAGTATTTTTAGTTGTAAAAAGAAAAGTTCTTCAAATTTTAATCTTAATATAGATTTTTCCAGCATATAATTATCCTTAGGAAAATGTATATTAACAATGGCTTGTTCTATTGATATAAGATTCAGGGTCTTAATTATTTCGTTTGACAGAGTTTCGTATATATTATCTTGTGCAGATAAAATTAAAGTCCTCATTAGTTTGCTGATTCCTTTACTGTTTAGTCCTTTTGATTTTAATTTTTCCGAAGAGTTGTAAAATGCCTGTAAGTTAGAGTTAATTCCTGCATCTTGTTCTGAGGCAATGTCTATTTCAGGGTGTGGTATATTATATCTTCTATTAAAGATATTGATTTTTCCAAAGACAATGTATTCAACATCAGGATTAATTTTATCTTTAATCCATTTTATTCCGCGAAACCATACTAATTCTATTTTCCCTGTTTCATCTTCCAGATTGGCTGTTAATCTTGCTGATTTGCGTTCTCCTGTTTGATATAAATCTTTTATTTTGCCACGTATTTGGACATAAGAAGAGTTAGCATTTATTTCTTTTATTTTATGAAATTCGCTTCTGTCTATATATCTGAAAGGATAATATGTAATTAAGTCATAAAAGTTAAAAATGTTTAGCTCTTTATTTAAAAGTTCTGCACGTTTAGGTCCAACGTGTTTTAAATATTTAACAGGTGTTTTAAGGAAGCTGTAAGACATTTTAAAAAATTAAAAGATTGAAAAAGTCAATAAAAGTTAAAAATTATCACTAGTGTCCTACTAAATTTAAAAATTTAGGTAAAATCGTTTCTAAATATTATGAGATTCCTCGCT
>CAZOSY010000357.1:0-2355 GCA_964582565.1 uncultured Bacteroidales bacterium
ACTTTATAAATATTTATTCCTCTTTTATTGCATTATCTAAAAAATCAACAAAATCATCTATATTTAAGTTATATCCCATTGGCTTTGTTAATAATTTTCCTTTTGAATCAATTAATACATAATAAGGTTGAGTGTTAGTTTTAAAATTTGTTATTTCAAAATCAAGATTTTTTTTACCAATAGTATTTATTATTTTTCCATTAAAAGATGATTTAAACCACTCTGATTTTGGAAGTTTGGTATTATCATCACAATAAAGAGAAATTATAACAAAATTTTTATTTAAACGATTTAATATTTCATTATCAAACAAGACCTTGTTTTCCATTTTTTTACAGTTTGAGCATGAATGACCTTTAAAATCAATAAATACAGGTTTATTTAATTTTTTGGCACATCTTAATCCCTGTTTGTAATCAAAATATTCATTTATACCATAATGTGATTCAAATATATCTGAATATACTGGCTTTTCACAAATATTTGTTTTATGTTCATTTAAAGAGATATTTTTATCTAAATTGACTTTTTGAGGAGGTAAAAATGCAGATATTTCCTTTAATGGATTACCAAACATTCCGGGTATCAAATAAACAACAAACGAAAAAGTTATTATTACTAATATAAGTCGTATAAAGCCAATATGATTCACATCACTATCATTTTTAAATTTTATTTTACCAAGTAAATAGAGTCCCATTAAAAAGAATATTACAACCCATATTGCAATATAAATATTACGGCTAAGCAATCCCCAGTGATACATCTGGTCTGGAACAGAAAGAAATTTCATTGCCAAAGCAAGTATGATAAATCCTAACACGATTTTTACAGAGTTTAGCCAGCCGCCTGACTTAGGTAATTTTTTTAACAAAGAAGGAGTAAAAGCCAAAAATGTAAAAGGCATAGAAAATGCCAGTGAAAATCCAAACATACCAATTAAAGGTTTAAGTATATCTCCTGTTGCTGCTTCAACTAACAAACTTCCGATAAGCGGAACCGTGCATGAAAAAGAAACTAAAACCAAGGTCAAAGCCATAAAGAATATGCCAATATAACCGCCTCTATCTGCTTGCCTGTCTGTTTTATTAACAAATTTGCTTGGTAATATTATTTCAAACATACCAAAAAAAGATGCTGCAAAAAACACGAATAGTAAAAAGAATATAATATTTGGTATCCAGTTTGTTTTTAGCCATACAAGAAAAGTGTCTCCGATAATAAATGTAAGAACAGCTCCTATGCTGGTATATATTAAAATTATTGAAGCACCATATATTATAGCATTAATCTTTACTTTTGATTTGTTTTTGGTATTATTAACAAAAAAACTTACAGTTAATGGTATCATAGGAAATACGCAGGGAGTGAATACAGCAGCAAAACCAAGTGCAAGCGAAAAAAAGAAAAATATCCATAAAGATTTTTTTTCCTGTTCTGAACTGTTAGCATCTTCTATACCTGATTTTGTTTGTAATTCAGATATTTCATTTTTACTTGTATCTTTTTTTAAAGATGTATAAATCGGTTTTGTGAATTTTAAATCATTTTTTTTTGCCGTGTCTTCTATTATAACTTTTGTTGTTACAGTTGAATTATTTTTAGTAACTTCTTGTTTTGACTCATTAAGTTTAAATTCAAAATTTATTTCTTCCGGTGGCAAACAATTTATATTATTACAACACATAAATTTTAAATGTCCTTTTACAGAAAAAGGTTTATCAGATAAAATTTTTATTTTTTGTTTGAAATTTGCCTTGTTAATAAAATATTTAAGTTCAAGTTTAAAACTTTTATCAAATCCCTGAATAGGTTTTGGACTTTCAGTAACATCTCCTTTTAATTCGTATTTATCGGATTTATCAAAATAAAAACTAGTTGGAACAGGACCTCCCTGCTCAATAAATTGAGAATAGAGATGCCATTTTTCTTTAATCTTGGCTTTTAATATTAATTCGGCTTTATCATTACTTAAACGGTTTTCGCTAAATTCCCATTTTACAGGTTCAAGAATCTGAGAAAAAGAATTAGCCACAGCAAATAAGACCAAAAAAAAGATTATTATATATTTTTTCATTTGTTTTGTACTGTTGGATCAGGCAGTTGCCTGACGAGGTTTATATTTTTGTATTACATTATTAGTAGAGACGAGGCATGCCTCGTCTCTACTGTAAAATTATAATCATTTCATTATGTGTTTAAAACCAATCATGAATGTTTCATTTGTTTTATATTTTTGTTCTGTTAAATTAGTTACTTTTAAAAAGAAATTATATTTATACAACTTTTTTTAATTAAAAATCTGCTAATTTACACTGAAATTTATATAAACAGGTAAATGGTCGCTATATTTCC
>CAZOSY010000358.1:0-2331 GCA_964582565.1 uncultured Bacteroidales bacterium
AAAACAAAAGTTTTTCCTGTTAATATAGGAATATGTTTTTTAGGTCATAGAATTTTTAATAATTTTCGCTTATTAAAAAAGGACAATGTAAAACGTTTTAAAAAAAGGCTTAAAAAGCAAATATGCTTATTAAAAGCAGGTAAATTAGAACAGGAAAAGTTTGAGCAAAGTATAAAAAGTTGGGGCGCTCATGCTGCTTTTTCTAATACATATTTTTTTAAAAAGAAAATTATTAATACTTTAGCAAGTCAAGGAATAAATTTTAATTAGATTGTTTTGCGTGGCGGTTCCTGGAACAACAATGCAAACAACTGTCGGTCGGCTAATCGCAACAGGAACAATCCCGACAATACGAACAACAACAATGGCTTTCGTATTTGTCTCTCAATACTTTTTGTGTCAGAATTCTTTATTTTACGGAATACAGAAGTGTACATTTAATTAAGCACAAGATTTATTTCCTGTGTTGTGTTCTTTTTTATAAAGAAACAACCAAACATGTAATTCTGAATCTGAGCGCATAGTAAATTTTTATTGAAATACGTTTAGATTTTCTTATGATTTAATCTGAGAACCTGCTTGCAGGATGAAGGGATTCATCCTTTCAGCAAGCAAGTCTGTGGCTATATTATTTTAGTAAAATATTTTTTTTATCCTGCAGAATTTATTTAATTTGTGTTAATTTGTGAAATTCGTGTCTAAATTTATATCTATGAAAAAAATTACTTTCTTTATATCAGTTTTCCTGTTCAGCTTATCTTCGTATGCTCAGGATATTGGAATATCACAAACAAGCCAGTCCGGCAAAGCAGCTATTATTGGAGCCAAAGCAGATATTTCCGCGTTTATTAAACAATATGTAGAACAGGAAATCGCTGTATGGCAGAAAAAAGGTGAATTTGAGAAAACCGCTGTATATAAAAACCGTGTAAATGAAATTAGCAGAAAAGAAAAATCTGCTCAATCAGCTGCTCAGGCATTAAAAATATTAAAAGAGCAATATATTAAAAAAATTCAGCATAATGATTTTAGTTTAAGCGAATATGATGCTGATAATGAAACTTTTTTGATTAATTCTGCAAAATGGGGCGATTTTGTTTTACCTGTTGATATTAAGTCTGCACCTGTATTTAAAAACAACTGGCCCGATATAAATATTAAGAATCCGGATTTTGTTGTTAGCAATAATAAATTCGTTATATCAAAACTGGAATTTTATAATCCGTATAATGGTGTAAAATTTTTATACGACAGCAAACAGTCAAATACTTATGCATTAAGCAATATTGAATACAATTTTGGAGAAATAGTGTATGAGCCAGATATACAGGAAGGCACATCTGTCTCTGGTCAAAAAATCACAGAAAAAACAATAAAAGTCGGTAAAGCAAAAATAGATACTGACATTCCTGTAAATTCCGGTACCAATGCAAATTCCTATGCCTTAATTATAGGTAACGAAGATTATAAAAGCTATCAAACAGGCCTTAAAACCGAACAGAATGTTGAATTTGCAAAAAATGATGCAGAAATATTTAAACAATACTGCATAAAAACCCTTGGAATACCGAAAGATAATATCATTTTTGAGATAAATGCAGGTTATGTAGAAATGAAGCAGGCATTAAAACAAATTTATTCGGTAATAAAAAATTCAGGTGAAAAAGCAGAGGTTATCATTTATTATGCAGGTCATGGTTTACCAGATGAGCAAACCAAAGTTCCTTATTTAATACCTGTTAATGTTACAGGAAGTGATTTAAGCCTTGCAATAAGTTTAAAAGAAGTTTGCAATAAACTTATTGAATATCCTGCAAAAAAAGTAATTGTATTTCTTGATGCCTGTTTTACTGGTGGCGCAAGGGATGTTGGTCTATTAGCTGCAAGAGGTATAAAAATAAAGCCCAAAGACAATTTATTAAACGGCAATCTTATAGTGTTTAGTGCAAGTTCAGGCACACAGTCCTCATTGCCATACAGGGACAAAGGTCATGGTATATTTACCTATTATCTGTTAAAAAAATTACACGACACCAAAGGAGATGTAACACTTGGAGGTCTTGATAAATATATTGGAGAGCAAGTATCTGTTCGCTCACCAATTACAAATAAAAAAGAACAGAACCCGAAAACAAATATAAGCACACAGGTTGAAGATATTTGGAAAGAGTGGAAAATGAAGTAAGTTTCAGGTTTAAAGTTAAATGTTAAATTGTTTACCCCGTGAAATCCGCCTAAGGCGGATATTTCACAAGGGTTAAATTCAAATTTCCTGTCCCATAATTATTAACAAATAGATTTACAGCGAGTTATAGGGCAACCGAACATAAA
>CAZOSY010000359.1:0-2331 GCA_964582565.1 uncultured Bacteroidales bacterium
TTATTATCTGGGGATACGTATGAATTATAGATGCATACTTAAAAGATCAGAGTCCTTTATACATTTTATAGTGCGGAATACCGATTTCGAGAAACATCTCGCTGCAGATGTGATAATCGAGTTTTTTATAGAAGTCAATAACATAGTCTCTGGCATTGAGAACAATACGTGAAAAACTTTTTTGACGGGCAATATGCTCGGAAAATATAACTAATTGACTTCCAATCCCTGAACTTTGCAGTTCTTTTGATACGCAAACCTGACGCATTTTAAGTGTATTTTGCGGTAAAGGTACCAGGCAAAGACAGGCGACAAACTGGTCATTGATCTTGCCAATGATGTGGATCTGGTCTGTTTCTGATTCCATTTGCGCTTTGGTATATTTCAATCCGAGTGGCTGACGCAGGAGTTTATAGCGCAGATAGATAGCCTGACGATATTCATTTGACCAGTGTTTAACAACCTTAAATTCTATTTTATTCATATACATCAATAATTTAAGTCAAGACCAGAGCCCGATGGTCAGACAGCTTATCGTTGTCCTTAAGTGAGATTCGTTTGACATCATCCGATAATAGCTGGTTATTGAGAGTCAAATCAATTCCTTTTTATCATTTTTTCTACATCTTCTTTGAAATACCTGATTTTGCAATATTATATTGAAGCATCCATTTCTATCAGTAATACCAATTCAATTTTCACGTTATTTATTTGTAACTGGAATAAACATTAATTTAATTCAATAATTTTACAGACCAACTCCTATTCTTAGATACGTTCTATCATCGTAAGAAATCTGATTTTCATATAGCCCCTTTGTTGAACAGAATTTATTAATTAATAAAGGGTCTTCTTTAAGAATATTTTCTAATGCTGACTCCGACTTCGCAAGTGAATCAAATAATATTGGATATCCATCCGAAGCTAAAATTATTTCATTAGATTTAACTTCTTTAATAATGATATCATTAAAATCTGGTTGAAATCCATCCAAAACAGCATATGAATATTTGTAATTTGGATTATTTTGAAAAAATGTCATTCTTTTTAATATGGGTAAAATGAACTCTCTACCAGAATCACAATGTTGAAGTAGATGAATATCTGTTTTGTTCTTATCTAATTCATATAAAAGATAAATCGAGCGAACTTTACTAAGAATATGATCACTATTATTATCATTTTTATAAACTTCATCATTCACCATAAATTGACAATCCCCTAATGACCAGATTTGGTTATAAAATTTACTATATACAACTATGGAAGCTGTAAATCGTTCAACGGGTTCTGATTTCATCCTTTCAAGTAGATTGTTCCTTTGATAATAATTATAGATATTATTTGTTAATATATCAAATAAATCAGAAGGGTTTACATTCGGTGAAATCTTCATGAAGGAATCTAAAATTAGTCTAACTGCCATTTGACCAGATGTCTTACCATCAATAGTCCTATCTGATTTATTTGTAGCACCATCAATGACACAAGCAAAATTTTCATCAAGATAATATGCATCTTCACATCTATCAATACTATCATATTTTCCCTTGATAAATTTTTCAATCACTTTCATCAAAAGCATACTCCTTAATTTTTTTTATACCGAAAGGATAACCATCTCGGACATCACATTTTACAATAATGACAATATTCTTCTTCAGAAATTTATTTTTTATTAAATTATTTTTGTAGAATTGTGTAAAATACTTTGATGCAGCAATAGTTCCATAGGTGTGAGAGCCTGAAAAAAGAGCTATTGTAGTTTTATTATTTGAACAAAATGGATTTTTCATCCTTATAATAATACCATAGTCTGTAAGTACCTCTTTATTTTCTACAATGCCTTCATATTTTGCTTCTTCACCTTCAACTAGCCAGCTGATAGTACTCATCTTTTGGGCTACAATGTTCAAGTTTCTTAATTTGTCTAAAAACAATCTGGAAATATCATTATTTTTGGGACCCCCTAACAAAATTAAATCATTCTCTATTGAATCTTGGGGTTGATCAACAGATAGTAATATATTTCTAACCTTTGTGTTACTATATGCTTTATTCAAAGATGCTGAAATATACGCTAAGGCTCTTACTTGCCCTATACCTGTTGCAGGTCTAATATATTCTCCAGTATCTGTTTTACTGGAAGTTGACGTACAAATTATCAAATCTTTTGGATGATAAATATCCCAAAGTTTTTTTGCGGGTAAGGTTTTAAAAATATAATTTGAGAATAAGACAAATATTGACCCAGTAATCAAACAAAATAATTCTGAAAATAAATTAACAAATAAATCGTTTATCATTTCAAAATTAATCCATAACTTTAAT
>CAZOSY010000360.1:0-2329 GCA_964582565.1 uncultured Bacteroidales bacterium
TAATCCAAATAAAAAACTCCCTAAAATAATATACCAGTATTTTTGTTTTAAATAATAATATATATAACAAAGCAAACTGGTTAAGAAAAAGAAACTAAATAATACATCTTTGCGTTCCATTGCCCATGCAACAGATTCTACTTTCATAGGATGTATGGCAAATAAAACTGCTATAATAAAAGCAATAAAGTAATTGTTTTTGCTTTTTGGATATAGTTTTCTTAATATAAAAAAGATAATAATAAAAACCAGTAAAACATTTATTATATGAAGAAGTAAATTATCAAGGTGATAAACCGCTGGATTTAATTTAAAAAAATTATATTCCAATGACCATGATAAATAAACCAATGGTTTATAAAAAGGTGAGAAAATACCTTTTTCAAAAAAATTAACAATGCTCTGTGCGTTAATATTTTTTATTAAATCATTATTATAAATAAATTTATTATCATCATAATTAACAAATTCATTGTTTAATACAGGCGAAAAACAAAAAAATGTTATTACAACTAATAACAGAGACAATAATAAAAATTGATTATTGTAAAAAAAAGAATATTTTGATTGTTTTGGGTTTTTTTTGATAAGCATTAGTCATTTAATTACTCTAATTAGTGTTTGTCCATAATGTCCGATTTCTTCGTTATGATTGTCTTTCAAATCAGTCATTTACAAAAGTAAACTCCTGATTTTAAAGACTGCGCAAGTCTCGAACTCGAACATTCTGAACTAAACACTTACTTTATGAACAGACACTAATTAGTCTTTGTTCATAAAGTCGCCGATAAACCGTTAAAACGGTTGTTTTATATTATGAACAATTACAGAAAGAACTATTGTTCATTATTTTATTTCTATATTCAATTCTGCTGCCTGTATCTCTTCTCTGCTACCATAGTCCACTACTCCAAGCACAGAATAATTACCTTTACTTAAATTAAGCGGTAATTTAAAATATACTTCACGGCTCCCGCCTGGAAGCACTGTAAAGCCCTTTATTTTTAATCTTTTGGTCTCTCCATTCTCAAGGTTTGTTAATTCTAGATAAGAAGCACAATCTACAATATCTTCGCCTGTATTGACAATTAGCAAAGCAAGTATTCTGACTGAATCTTTGTCAGTTGTTATTTCTTTAAAACTTAATATCTCGGCTTTTTTAAAAATAACACTGGGCGGTGTCTGAAATATATGAATCGCAAATTGAAAAGTGCTAATAATTCCCATACCCATAGTTTTATTATCTAAATTATCAGGCACTTTTTTCTCTTTTGCCAATTTTATCATCATAACAGCCCATTTAACTTTATTTGCTTCAGGAATATTAGGTATTTGTAAAAGCACTTCTACATTTTTGGTTTCACCCGGACCCAATTCAAAAAATGAAGGAGAAGCACTTAACCATTTTGCACAGGAATGTTCACTTTCTCCTGGTTTTAATAATCTGGTTTTACCAAGTTTACCAGGAGATTCAAAATCAGCAAATTTTATCTGAAATGACTGTTTTATCTTGCCTTTATTGGTTACTGTTATTTTTTTACTTTTATATTCTCCAAGTCCTACTTTATAATATAATCTTGAAGGAGATACTGAAACACTTTGTGCTTTGGATTGTTGATTAAAAAAACAAAATGCACAAAACAATACAATTGTTAATAATATTTTTTTCATAATTTTTATGTTTTATTAAATTCAATATGTGAAGATTTAAAAAGTTCCAAGTTTAAAGTTTCCAGTTCAAAGCACAAAATTCTAAATTCTAATTCAAATTTTTTTATTAGTTTTTATTATTTTAAACCGCTGGTCTTATTTTATACTCACCCCTAACCCCTCTCTACTTGTAGAGAGGGGAACCAAAAGGGGAGAGTAAAAGATATTGAGTAATATTTTTTTTGATTACTCCAAAAATTTTTCCAGTGCAAATATATAAAAAAATGACTCTGCCTCGTTTCCAGTTCAATTGATTTTAAGTAAATAAATATTTGTATAACAGAACTTTAATACTTTATTTATTTTGATTACGCTCTTTCAGGGCTTATGTCATCTGTTATTATTCATTCACAGGGCTGTCACCCTGTGTTATTGATTATGCCCTTTCAGGGCAATTTCAAATATCTAGTATCTGCACAAAAAACCGACTATTGTTGTGTATTAATATAATCCTTACTTAAAACCTGATTTATGCCGTTTTACTATAATAAACAATAAATGAAGCCCTGAAAGGGCATTATATATCAACGCAGGGTGTAGCCCTGTGAGTCAGGCAACTGCCTGACCACGCTAAGCCCTGAAAGGGTGTAATCTCAATCCCATAAGTATCTTTCATCAT
>CAZOSY010000361.1:0-2323 GCA_964582565.1 uncultured Bacteroidales bacterium
TGCACTATAGGGATATTTATTTCAAATAAAAAATATCAATTAATATATGACACTACCAAAATAAGAGTATTATTAACAATTAAAAATTAAATGCGGAAAAGCACATTTCAATGAATTTGAAAACTTAGAATATAAAATAGTAAGTAAAGTAGGACAATTGATTGAATAAGCCAATGTACAGCCAATTTTAGCCAAACAGTTAAGATTTCCTAATATTTATTCTGGCATCAACAGCAATAATTTTATCTTTTTTTCCAAGCAAAGGATTAATGTCCAGTTCAATTATTTCAGGTGCTGTCATTAATAATGCAGAGAGTCGTGTTATAATATCTGCAAAAACATTTTCGTCAATACCTTGCTGACCTCTAACACCTTTAATTATTTTATAAGCTTTAAGACGTTTTATCATAGCAAGAGCTTCTTGTCTGGATACAGGAACAAGTCCTGAAGCTACATCTTTAAACACCTCTATAAAAATTCCTCCAAGACCGCATAAAATTATATGTCCGAATTTAGGTTCATATTTTGCTCCTACAAATAATTCTGTTCCTGAAAGCATTGACTGTAGCATAATGGCTGTGGTATTTTTAATCTTTATCATTCTGTCAAATTCTTTTCCAACTGTCTCATTATCATTAACATTAATGACAACACCATTGACATCAGATTTATGGACAGGTCCTACAACTTTCATAACAACAGGAAAACCCAAACTATTAGCTTCTTTTATTGCCTGTTGTCTTGTTTTCACAACTGACTCTCCTGCTCTTGGTATTTCTACTGCATCCAACAGTCCTTGTATTTCTGCCGGAGAAATATATCCTTGTCTGGCATTGTCAATAATTGCTCTTATTTTTATTTTGTCTATTTCAGGTAATTTTATATCTTCTGATGCAGGTTTTGGAGTATTATATATCTTTGTTAATGCCTTGCCAAACACAACTTCATCAGGAAAATTTATTCTTGTTTTTGCAAGAAAATGATTTATCTCATCTTCTGCATTTATTACAGAAGGCAGTATAGGATAAATTGGTTTTTTACAGGTTTTCATTTTTTCATTCAATACATCATAAACATCATATACATTAAATAGTCCGGGGCTGCCGAATATTACAGCCATAGCATCTATATTGTCAAATTTGTTTTCACAAAAGTCAATTATAGTTGCTAATTGTTCTGCTGTTCCTGTTGCCAGAAAGTCAATAGGATTTGCTACAGAAGAGCCGGGAAATAGTTTTTCCAAAAGTTCAGGACTTTCAATATGAGGAATGTTCATACCATTATCTGAAAGCACATCAGTAAGCATAACAGCTGGTCCGCCTGCATGAGTGATAATAGCAATATTTTTCCCTTTTAGTTTTTTATGCATAAAAATAGAAGCAACAGTAGTAAGTTCGCTTCGTCCACTGCATCTTACAATACCTGCTTTACGAAATAAAGTATCTACTGCCAAATCAGAACTTGCCATAGCACCTGTGTGTGAAGAAGCTGCTTTGCTTCCTGCTTCAGAGCCACCTGCTTTTATTGCTGCTATTTTACATCCTTTTTTTATTAAAGAACCGGCATGTTTGAGTAACATTTTTGGTTTGCTGATGTTTTCAATATATAATAATTTGACTTTTGAACTTTTTTCAGAGTCAAAACTTTGGTCCATATATTTTAATATTTCTTCAACACCAAGTTGTGCACTGTTTCCTACTGAATAGACGTTTGAGAATGTCAATCCATTAGGCATTCCTGATTCCATAATAAAAACAGCAGTAGCTCCTGAGCCGGATATAAAATCACATCCTTTTGGGTCTAATTTAGGTATTGGTGTTGTAAATACGCCTGTGTAGTTTTGATTTAAGACACCAATACAGTTAGGACCTATCAGGCAGCCATTAACAGCATTGATACTCTTAACAATTTGTTTTTCCAGTTCTGCACCTTGTTTGTTTTCTTCGCTAAATCCTGCTGATAAGATTATAAATGCTCTTGTATTTTTTTCTTTTGTCAGGATGTCAACTGTTTGCGGACAAAATTTGGCGGCAATAGCAATGATTGCCAAATCCACATTAGGAAGCTCTTTAATATTTCTGTAAGATTTTATTCCCTGAACATTGTCTTCTTTTAAATTAGTGGCATATAATTTACCCTTGAAATTATTATCAATAAGATTTTTTAAAATTTTTCCGCCGGGTTTATGAATGTTATTAGAAGCACCAACTATAACTATGCTTTCAGGGTTTATTAATTGTTTATTAATCATAATTTATCGGATTTTTTATATTTAGGGGAGTTCTAATAATTACTTTTTATTACAAGTGGCTGCAAAATATCA
>CAZOSY010000362.1:0-2321 GCA_964582565.1 uncultured Bacteroidales bacterium
CGGGTGACCTGTCAAAAAAGTATCAATTTATTCGCACCTTTTGGAATATATAAGGGAACTTCTAAAAATTGTATTTTTTTAGGAGCACATAAAAACCAGACAAAAGCAATAAATGAATGTAATGATCTCTTTAATTTTTGAAAATTTATAGTATCAAAATTAATTGCAAATTTATTTATTTTCTAAAAAAAAATTGAGAAACCTACTTATTTTTATAAAATATCATCAAAATTTTTTTTTTTATAATTAAAATAATTATGTCTATAATCAATAATAATCATAAAAAAAGAAACTTATTTGTAATAATATTTGTATAATAAGATAAAATATAAATTATTTTGTTTGAATTTAAAAAAAATTATATAATTTTACTGCCAAAAAAAAATATTAGAAATAGGTTAAATATTTCTTAATTATAAATTTAATTATGAGAGATTTTAAAAAATGGTTTGTTATATTATTAGCAATTCTTTTTTCTGTTGCTAGTTTAGAATCTTGTTCAAAATATGCAAAAGAACGAAAAAAGCATAAAAGAATGCTAAAGCATAGAAGACAAGTTAATGTAAAAAGATACCACAGCCCACACCAAAGACAGTTAAAAAAACATGTTATACCTATTAATAAAAACTATATTATTAGAAATAAAAGAAGAAATACTTCAAGAAGACCCAGGGGGAAAATATATTTCTAATTTAATTTTTTAGAAATATTAAAATTCAGAACTCGTAATATTTATAAATGCTTTTCCAAGATTATTTATTATATCATTAGCTATTAATGATTCAAATCCATTGTTTTTTGCAGCAATATCTCCTGCTAAACCATGTATATAAACACCTAGTAAGCATGCCTCTTTTGGATTATATGACTGAGATAACAATCCAAGAATAATACCTGTTAAAACATCGCCACTGCCTGCTGTTGCCATACCGGGATTGCCGGTAGTATTAAAATAACAGGTTCCGTCAGGACAGGCAATAGAAGTATTAGCTCCTTTTAAAACAATATATAAATTATATTTTTTTGCAAATTTTCTTTGAATCTCATTACGATGAAAATTATTGTCTGATTTACCTGCAAGACGTTCAAACTCTTTGGGATGAGGGGTAAAAATACTTCCGCTAGGGATAAACGAAAGCCATTCCTTGTTATCAGCAATAATATTAATAGCATCTGCATCAAAAACTATTGGAGAAGAAAAATTTTGTATAAGCGTTTTAAGAGAATTTTGTGTTAATTTATCTTTCCCTATTCCAGGTCCTACTGCTACTGCCTTATAAACAGAAAAATCTAAATTATCTGTAATTATCTTATGAACAGAGTCAATGCTTATCATTGCTTCAGGAACAGCGACCTGCATTATCTCATAACCACATTTTGGTATATGTGTTGTAAGTAATCCTGCTCCTGCCCTCAAACAAGCTCGTGAGGATAAAACAGCCGCTCCCATCTTACCATAACTACCTGATATTAATAAAGAATGTCCAAAATTGCCTTTATGGGAATATTTATTTCGCTTTTTATAAAACTTTTTAATGTCATCACTTTCTAACAAATAATTTTTAACCTCCACAGATTCAATAAATTTGGGATGTAAACCTATTGGTATCACATGCCAACTGCCAACATATTTATTGTTTTCAGGAAATAATAATGAATATTTTGGAAACTGAATTGTAAGAGTATAATCTGCTTTTATTATTGATTTACAAAGATCATTACTATTTATATCACCAAACAAACCTGATGGAATGTCTAATGAAATAACCTTTGCTTTACTATCGTTTATATGTTCAATAACATCTGATATAAATCCTTTAACAGGTCTTGTCAGTCCTGAACCAAATATAGTATCTATAACTATATCATTTTTATTTATTTCGGGAAATTTATCATTTTCTTTAATATTATATATTTTATTTTTACTAATATATGATAAACGTTTATAATTAATCTTAAAGTCATCAGAGTATTTATCAGAATATCTTATTATGCACACTTCAACATTATAACCCTTTTGAATTAATAATCTTGCTATAACAAGACCGTCTCCTGCATTATTTCCCAAGCCGCAATAAATTATTATTTTTTGTCCTTTATCAACATACTTTATTAACCAATTAAAACAGTTGGTGGCAGATCGTTCCATTAAATCAATTGATTTAACAGGTTCATTTTGTATAGTATATGCATCTAACTGGCGAATTTGCTCAATTGATAATATTTTCATTTTATTTATGTTTTTGTAATTATTTCACGGGGTGAATTATTAATTAGTTGAGTCTGCTCTAAAAAGTAGATATTTACTTATTTGTCATGCT
>CAZOSY010000363.1:0-2315 GCA_964582565.1 uncultured Bacteroidales bacterium
ATCTCACATTTTATCAGGAACATCAATTCCCATAAGTTTCATACATGACTTTATCACATTGCCTGTAAACTTTGACAGCATTATTCTAAAAGCAGAAATATCATTGTTTTTTTCTTTAAGTATAGTAATATCATGATAAAACTGATTATACTGTTTTGCCAATTCATAAACATAATTGGCTATTATTGCCGGGCTGTAAGTTTCTGCTGCCATAGAAATAATATCAAGAAATTCATATATTAACTTAATAAGTTGTTTTTCTTTTGGCAAAAGCAACTCGTTTTTTAATGGTGTTAAAACATTATAATCATAATTAGCTTTTCTTAAAACAGATTGTATTCTTGCATAAGTATATTGTATAAAAGGAGCTGTATTGCCATCAAAATCAATAGATTCTTCAGGATTGAACAGCATATTTTTTTTAGGGTCTACTTTTAATATAAAATATTTCAAAGCTCCTATTCCAATTATATTATAAAGCTTTTCTGCTTGTTTTTTTGTAAAATTTTCAATTTTCCCTAACTGTTCAGTAGTCTTTCTGGCAATGTCTATCATTTCTTTTATCAAATCATCAGCATCAACAACATTTCCTTCGCGTGATTTCATTTTACCTTCGGGTAAATTAACCATTCCATAAGAAAGATGATAAATATTGTCTGCCCATTTTTTGTTTATTTTTTTTAATATTAATTTTAAAATATTAAAATGATAATTCTGTTCATTACCTACAACATATAAAAGTTTTTCAGGATTAAAATCATTATTTCTTAATTGTGCAGTGCCCAAATCCTGTGTAATATATACTGATGTTCCGTCTTTTCTAATTAACAATTTTGATTTAAGTCCATGGTCTGTCAAATCGGCCCATACAGAACCATCTTTTTTCTTTATAAAAACCTCGTTTTTTAGCCCTTGTGCTACCATACTTTTACCAAGAAGATATGTATCAGATTCATAATATATTTTATCAAAATCAATTCCAAGTTTTTTATATGTCTCTTCAAATCCTTTATATACCCAATTATTCATCTTTTTCCACAATGACACAATTTTTTCATCCTTTGCTTCCCATTTTTTTAATATGTTTTGAGCTTCTATAATAAGAGGAGCTTGCTTTTTTGCCTCATCTTCAGATAGACCTTCTGATATTAATGATTTCACTTCTTCCTGATAATGTTTTTCAAACAAAACATAATATTTTCCAACAAAAAAATCTCCTTTCAGCCTTGATGACTCAGGAGTTTCTCCATTACTCCATTTTTTCCATGCCAACATTGACTTACAAATATGTATGCCTCTGTCATTAACCAAATTAACTTTTACAACTTTTTTGCCATTTGCCTTTAATATTTCAGATATAGAATATCCTAACAAATTGTTTCTTATATGTCCAAGATGCAATGGTTTATTAGTATTTGGTGAAGAATATTCAATAACAATCGGTTTTAAGTCCTTAATTTCTTTTTTAAATCCAATATCTTTTATATTAACATTATTATAAAACCAATCAATCCAGTATGAATTATCAATAACAAGGTTTAAAAAACCTTTAACAACATTATAATTTTTTATATTCTGTATTTTTGATATAATAAATTTGCCAATATCATTACCTGTTTGTTCAGGAGATTTTTTTGATATTTTTATAAAAGGAAAGACAACAACTGTTATATCACCTTGAAATTCTTTTTTTGTATTTTGAATTTGAACTATATCGGATGAGATTTTCGCTCCATATAATTCCTTTATTGCATTAGAAGTTACATCTGCTATATACTTTTCTATCATTTTTTATTAATATAAATTATTCAATAGTATCTGTTCATATTGCAGGGATGTATTGCAATATATTGCTGCTTATGCTAAAAAATAAAAATTATAAATCAGTTGTCAGTATGGACACAAAATTTTGTATCTTTACATTCTTTCCCAATAAATACTGAATTTAATCTGTTGAATATCTGCATTATATGGATAAAATTTGTTTGTTATTTTTTATTTGTCAGAATAATAATTAGTAGCCTCGTTAGGAATCGAACCTAAATCTAAAGTTTAGGAAACTTCTATTCTATCCGTTGAACTACGAGGCCTTGTTACAAAAAATTGTTAACAAAAATATTTCATAATATAAACATTTTTGATAAGCTGAACAAATACTAATATCATATCAATTTAATTATGAAACATCCTATTGTTTTATGGCTATATGGTTTTATGGTTATATGGTTATATGGTTAATTTTTTATTGGTTAAATTTATCTGTTGGTTAATTTCTTTTGGCAGTTTTTGGAGTTCTCCAAGAATATGATGATATT
>CAZOSY010000364.1:0-2314 GCA_964582565.1 uncultured Bacteroidales bacterium
CTTTTAATCGTACCATAGTGGAATTGAAATGTTTGTAAGACAGTACAGGAAAGGAACTGCGTAAACATCTTTTAATCGTACCATAGTGGAATTAAAATAATTAGGTTCTTCCCGTGAAATAAAATCGTAAATTTTAATGCTTCGCATTATTTAACGGGGTAAACAATTTAGCAATTTAACCATTTAATAATATTTCAGATATAAATATGGTGCAAGAACTAAACAATTTATTTACTAATAATAAAAAATTCAGTTCTTCTGTTTTTTGCTCTTCCGCTTTCTGTTTTGTTGGAAGCAACAGGTCTTGTTCTTCCAAATCCTTTATGCCTCAATCGTGAGACATTAATTCCATTGTTAACAAGATAATTATAAACTGATTTAGCTCTGTTTTCAGATAAAGACAAATTATATTGTTCAGTTCCTACAATATCAGAATGTCCGTAAACAACAATTTTTATGTTTGGGTTATCTTTTAAAAATTCTATAAATCCATCAAGGATAAGCATAGATTCATTTGTGAGTTTAAAAGAGTCGGTTGCAAAGTAAATGTCATTTAATTTATATGATTCTCCTGCTTGTATTTGTTTTATATTAATATCAACTTTGTCTGGAGATTCATAATTAGTATCTTTTTTAGATATATATTTTGATTCATAAGCATAGTTTTCTTTTTTAACAGTCATTATAAAATCACTATCAAAAAGAGCAACAATAACATATTTTCCAGTCAAAGTATCAACAGGTATTTCTGTAACTTTTTTTGTGGCAATATTTTTCAGTTCAATTTTTGCTCTAACAGGTTCATTATTTTTTTCATCTTTTAGTTCTCCTTTTTGAAAGAATACCCGTTCAGGTCTTGCTTCTTTGTATAATTCAAAAGAATATAAATCCCATCCACCGGGTCCATTAAGTTTATTAGAGGCAAAATATCCCAGATGTCCGTCAGTACTAACAAAAAATCCCACTTCATCATCTTTGGTATTAATAGGATATCCAATATTTTTAGGTTTTCCGAATTTGCCGTTTTTATCTATTTTTGAGAAAAAAATGTCATATCCGCCAATTCCCATAAGTCCATCAGATGAAAAGTATAAAGTTCTGCTATCTGTATGTATGAAAGGAGATTTTTCGTTTCCCGAAGTATTTATTACAGGACCAAGGTTTTCTGCATGTGTCCATTTACCATTTTTGTCTTTAACACTTTTATAAATATCGTATCCGCCATATCCTCCTTTGCGGTCGCTGACAAAGAATAGAATCTTTCCATCAGAAGATATGCTTGGCTGAGATTCCCAAGAGTAAGATTTATTAATGCTGGTATCTAATTTTTCTATAGAAGACCATTCCTGATAATAATCATTAAATTCAGCATAAAATATATCACAATTAAGATATGTCTTATTTTGACTACATACAGTATAGAATAATTGTCTGCTATCAGCTGTGAGAGTTGCTCCTCCTTCGTTGTCATTAAGATTAAATGGTTGTGGCATTGGGCTGGATTTGTCAAACTTTCCATTCTCTTTTTCACTATACATAAATATCTCTTTATAATGCTTTCTGCTGCTTACCCAAGCTGTTTTTCGGGGAAGAATTTTTACTTTGCGTGTAAACAAAGCCATATCATCATCAGGAGTTATTATTGGAAGGTATTCATCTTCTGATGTAGATATACCTTTAACATAAACAGGATTGAAAGGGACAGGATTTTTATATATCTTATCATAAAATTTTGCGTATTTAAGTATCTCTTCGGCTCTGTCATAATCTTTGTCTGACTTTATTTTATCAACATCATTTAAGAAAATTTTAAGATATTTACATGCATTCTCATATTCTTCGGCGCCATAAGCAATATCGCCAAGATAATAATATGTATAAATATCATAAGAAGGACATAGCTCAATAACTTTAAGAAAATGTTTTTTTGCAGTTTCAGTATTTATATTTCTTTTTTTAAAATTAATAAGACCAAGTAAAAAATGTGCATCAACAAGTTCTGGCTCTTTATCAATAGATTGCTCTAGTAATATTGTAGCTTGTGAATATTTTCTGTGTTTATACTGGTCAACAGCTTTTTTAAATAATTTTATTGCTCTTTTATCTTTTATCTTTTCGCAATCAATTCCTACCTGAGCTTTTAAAAAAAAAGGAAAGAATAAAAAAGAGATTATAACACAAAAAAATAAATATTTATTATAAAATTTCATGTATTTATAATTACGAATTACGAATTACGAATTAGGAATTACGAATTAGGAATTACGAATTACGAATTACGAATTACGAATTACGAATTACGAATTACGAATTA
>CAZOSY010000365.1:0-2300 GCA_964582565.1 uncultured Bacteroidales bacterium
ATGAAAACCATACTAAAAATATTTTTCACTATTTTCATTTTTTATTTTTCAATTTGTATTTCTGCTTTTTCTCAAAACCTGGTGCCTAACCCGAGCTTTGAGGATACAATTTGTTGTCCTCATTACGAATGTCAGGTTTCTTGTGCTATGGGTTGGAATACTTATAGTGCAACACCAGATTATTGTAATTCATGTGATTCGCCACCAAATTATTCTGTACCACATAATGGTGCTGGTTTTCAATATGCTGCAACAGGAGATGCTTATTGTGCTTTTTATACATATTGTTGGGTTTTTGATAATTATAGAGAATATATTGGAACACAACTTATAAATCCTCTTGTTACTGGAAAAAAATATTATGTAAGTTTTAAAGTTAGTTTAGCAGATGAAGTATATTGTGGAACTAATAATATTGGAGTGTTATTTTCTACAGTACCACATATTGATACATTACCATATGACACTATATCAGGTCCAATAAATAATTTTGCACATATTTATTGTCCTTTAGTTATTACAGAAAAAAACAACTGGGTAAATATTTCTGGTTCTTTTTTCGCAGATTCATCATATAAATATGTAATATTGGGGAATTTTTTTAGTGACGATAATACAATAATTTCAACTTTAAATTATTGTAACGCATATTATTTTGTGGATGATATATGTGTGTCTGAAGATTCCTCTACTTGCGATATACAAACAGATATTGTAAGATATAAATATAATAAAATTAATATATATCCAAATCCAACAAAAGATAAATTATTTATAGAAAACTATTCGTCAAAAGAATTTATATTTAATATTTATAATCATTTTGGAGTAAAAGTAAAAAATGGGAAAAGTTATCATCATTCTTATACTGAAATAGATTTAAGCAATTTACAATCAGGCATATATTACATACAATGTTTTATTAATAATAATCTATTAACTAAAAAATTTATTTTAATCAATTAATTTTATTTATTCACTTTTTAAAAATTAAAACTATGATACAAAAAAATTTTAAACTCAGAAAAAGTCTTGTAGTTTGTGTTATTATAGTAATAACAGCATCTACGAGCATTGCCTTTGGACAAGGCAACACATGGAAACTCTCCGGCAATAACAATGTCGGAAATAACGATTTTATCGGCAGTAAAAACAAATCTGACTTTGTTATTAAAACTGATAATTTAGAAAGAATTAGAGTAACTACTGATAATTATACTATTATAAACGATAGTGTTAGAATAAAAGGACCGCTTTATATTGGAGATAGCTCATTAGTTGTTGGAGGAGTACCAGGTTTTCCTTTCGATAACATTCTATCCACAAATGGCAGAATTAACTTTGGTCGTACATTTAATTTTGCAAATGTTAGAGTTGGTATTGGAACTACTAGCCCGCAATATAAGTTACATTTACATGATATGAGATATCAATTTTCACCTCCTCCTGCCCCTCCCGTAGAACCTAATCCTGTTTATATGGCTTTTACCAATGAAGCACAAGGAGGAGGAACAGGTGTTTCTGCCACTGATGGTTTTCTTGTAGGCATAGCTGCAAATGGCAATGCCCAATTAATACAGCAGGAAAATTTACCGATGCAATTCCTTGTTAACGGATCAACAATACCATCAACACCGTTTACAAGCGAGCGTATGCGCATCACAGCAGGTCAGCAAACAATAAGTGGAGAATTAGAAAATAATATTACAAGAGTCGGTATTTGGAGAACAGGAGCTACAGGAGAACCTAATCCTTTATCTTTATTACAAATAGGAGAACCTGCAACACCAAGTTTAGCAGGACATCGTGACTGGATGGATGTAGGTACTTATAGTAATATATCCCGTTCTAATATGTATGTTGGAATGCTAGAGATAAAGGATTCAAATCGTCTTGATGCAATTATTGACTGGGGTAGTCCTGTTACTGCTACTCCGAGATTACTGCGTTTTATTTATACTACAGAACAAACCGGTAACTTATTGTCGGCTAACTACGAAGGTTTAGAAGCATCACGGTGGTGGAGTAATGGTGAGGTGGTCCAAATAGGATTCGGAGGTAACCCTGGCACTAATTTATATTTCATGGGTTCAGAAGACCCAACACAAACAGTTGAAATAAATTCACCGGGAACTTATGTTGCTGATGAACCGGGTTTTAGCGGTTTACGTTTCACTGATTTAAGAGAGAATTCTTCACATGTTCCTTTAAATCCGGACCAAGGTGTATTATCTGTTAATGAATCCGGTGATGTGATTTATGTTGATGCAGCTGGTGGTGTCGGAGGCGCAGACGATGAC
>CAZOSY010000366.1:0-2291 GCA_964582565.1 uncultured Bacteroidales bacterium
AACAAAATTAAAAAATATAAGAAAAATTATTTTTTAATCATCACTTTGTTAATCTGTTGAATATGTGTAATTTACAAATTTTTTGGATGAATTTGTGAATTATTCAGGTTAAGTAATTAATAAATTTTTGGACTGCAAAAAACCGATGACTAATTTTGTTTTTTTCTTCTAAACTCATTTCTGAAAAAGATTTGTTATAACCATTTGGTTTAAAAACAGGGTCATATCCAAAGCCATTATCTCCTCTTTTTTTATTGAGAATAACACCATTTACAACACCCTCAAAAAAAACTGCTTTCCCTTTAACAACTAATGATATAACTGTGCGAAAACGTGCCTTACGATTTGTAATGCCTTTTAATTTTCTAAGAACTTTATTCATATTATCGTCAAAGTCCTTATTTTCACCGGCATAACGTGCAGAATATATTCCCGGCTCACCTTTTAAAGCTTCTATCTCTAATCCTGTATCATCAGCAAAACAATCTAATCCATATTTATTATAAACATAAAAAGCTTTATCCGAAGCATTGCCTTCAAGAGTATCGCTATTCTCAGGAATATCATTAAAACAATTTATATCTTTTAAACTAAGTATTTTAAACCGGGCATTAACAAGATTACTGACTTCTTTTATTTTATATATATTGTTAGTAGCAAAAACAAGTTTTATCATATTTTTTGTCTATATCAATAAATTTTTATATACCGCAAATCTATTAATTATAATTTTTACTTTAATACTGTTTTCCCTATTTTTTTAAATTTATCAGTTCTTAGTTTAATAAAATAAATTCCCTGATTACAATCTGATACATTTATTTTAAAATTGGTATTATCAGAATCTGATGATTTATTGATTTTTTTAATAAGCTAACCATAGACATTAAATACTTCTATTGATAATTTTTTATTTCCTGTATTTTCTGATTATAAATTCTGTTGTAAATCTTGCATTTATCAGGGCATTTACGGATAGCCCGATTGGGACTTGGTTCTTGGAATTTATTTAGAAATTAGAATAATTAGGTAATTAGGTCAATTATATTTTTTGTCCTTATAATATTTTTTTCACAAAATTTACCGAATAACCATTATTCTTCCATTTTTTCTTTAAGAGGTTTAAAACCATTGCCTAATATTTCATTTGCATTTATCACAGTAAGAAAAGCATTAGGGTCAATATTATTAATATAATTTTCAAGCAAAGCTAATTCGCGTCTGTTGACAACAGTAAAAATAATATTTTTTTTACTACCTTTATATATTCCTTTACCTGACAATAGTGTGCCGCTTCTGTTCAAATTATTTGTTATTTTATCTCCTATTTCTTTGTATTTGTCAGAGATTATGAACAAAGTTTTTTCATAGCTCATTCCTTCTAATACAATATCAACAACTTTTCCTGTTATAAAAATTACAATTAATGAATACAGAGGCACTTTCCAGTCCTTAAATATAATTAAGCCAAATAATACCACAACAGAGTCAATATATACAATTAACTGTCCCAAAGGAAGTTTTGTATATTTTGCAAATATCATTGCCACAATATCCGAGCCACCTGATGTAGCTTTTGATTTGAATATTAATCCTAATCCAAGACCAATTAACAAACCACCAAAAATGCAGGATAGTAATATATCATCATGGACAAGTGGCTCATCGCCCCATAAATATGTAAGCCAATCTATAAATACAGAAGTAAGCACAAAGCCGATAACTGTTTTAACACCAAATCTTGGTCCAAGTATTTTTATTCCTATAATGGTTAATGGAATATTTAAAATTAATCCCATCAGACCTATTGGAAACCCGTTAGGGAAAAAAGATAAGACACCTGTTGTAATATAATGAATAACAATTGAGATTCCATAAACACCTCCGGGCACTATTTTGTTGGGTGATATAAAAAATACATAACCAACAGCCATAATAAAAGAACCTAATAATAACAAAAAATAGTTTAAAAACCATTTTTTTGATAACACCTTTTCTTTAATAAAAAATTTCATAATTGTCTGATTTTTAGATTGTTAATTAATAATTAATTTTTAAAAAAGTTTGCAAATGTAAAGAGTTTTTTTACATAACAAATAAATTTAACAAAATATTATAATTATTTTATTAGTGTCCGACTAAAAATGAAATTAGAATTTATAATAGCAGATTCCTCACTCCGTTCGGAATGACAACTTCATTATGTTGGGAAGGTGAGGGTAAGGACGCATAAAGTGCGTCCTTACCCTCACCCTGAACTCTAAATAACACTGTCATTCCGAGTGATAGCG
>CAZOSY010000367.1:0-2288 GCA_964582565.1 uncultured Bacteroidales bacterium
TCTCTTTCCCCACCTAAAAACAATTAACTGTCATTCCGAACGAAGTGAGGAATCTCATAATATTTAGAAACGATTTTACCTAAATTTTTAAATTTAGTCGGACACTAGTGATTATTAATATAAAAACATGGGGATTATGTCAGATTTAAATTTGCATTAATTATTTGAATTTAAATGTATTAAAAATTGTATTTTTTATTAAAATAAAATTAAAAATTTTTATTAAAAAAATAAAAACGATTATTATATAGTCAAAGTTCCTGCACTGCAATAATATTTGTGAAATATCTGCTCATATTGATTTTACAGGACAAACAGAAAAGTTCAATAACAATATAACAGTTTAACTTTCCCAAAGTTCTAAACTTTGGAAAAGTTTTAATTAAGATTTTTTAAAAAGAATTTTGCTTTTTACAAAAAAAAGTTGTTATTTTGCATTAAAAAATGACATATTAAAAAGGGGATTATATAAATTTATTTTAAACATAAAACCATGAAAAATTTAAAATTTCTATTTGTATAATTGCATTTATCTTTTCTTTATCACAAACCGTTTATTCTCAAAATATTGGTATTAATTCCGATGGGTCAGCTCCTGATGCATCAGCTATGCTGGATGTAAAATCTACAACAACGGGCTTTCTTGTTCCAAGGATGATATCCGGACAAAAAATGTCTATAAATACACCAGCTACAGGACTATTAGTATTCCAAACTGATGGTACTGCGGGTTTCTATTATAACTCAGGCACACCTGCAAGTCCTGATTGGAAATTATTATTTTCTGATAATGTTGGTGGCTGGTCATTAACAGGTAATGCAGCAACAATACCGGGAACTAATTTCCTTGGAACTACAGATGCTCAGGACTTGGTTATTAAAACAAATAATACAGAACAAATCAGAGTTAAAACAGATGGAAAAACAGGTATTGGAATAACTCCCGGCTCAAAATTACATATTGCAGGAACAAGTGAAGCTAATTCGGCTATACAAATAGACAGATACTCAGCAGATGAGTATTATCCTCTTATCAGATTCAGAAAAAGCCGTAGCGCAACAATTGGTAATTATACAACAGTAGTTGATAACGATGTCTTGGGCTGGATATCTTTTAAAGGCAGCAACAGTTCCTCTTTTAGAAGAAGTGCGGCTATTTTTTCCAAAGTTAATGGCTCACCGGGAGACGCAGATAATTTTATACCATCAGATTTATATTTTTGTACATCTCCTGGTGGTGCAACAGATATACAAACAAGGATGATTATTAAAGAAGATGGAAATGTAGGTATAGGTGATGATACTTCCCCTTTATATAAATTAGATGTTGACGGAGATGTAAGAGTAAGAGGTAATGATATATTTAGTGGCTCCAGTGGTGCTTTTTATATACACTCAAATGGCAGTGTAACACTTGACCTGGATGATGATAGCAATGGTTCTGAATATTTTAAAATAAGAAATGGAAGTAATAATTTAATGTTTACTGTATCAGAAGCCGGTAATGTTGATGCAGAAGGGAATGCTGATTTTAACGGTAACATTACACTTTCCGGTAGTACTGCACGTACAATTTTTGGACCAACCGCTACCCCACTGGATATTAAAAGTGAAACAGGTCTTGATATTTATATAGATTCTGATGACAGTGGCACAGGTTCAGAATTTTATGTAAAAACAAATTCTGTTGGTGACAAACTTCTTTTCCGTGTTGACGAAGATGGTGATGCTACTGTTTATAACAGGCTTAAAATTACTCCGTTAGGTGCAGCACCCTCAGGCACAGAAGGTGATTTTTATTCTGATAATGCAGCAAATATACCTTATTATCACGATGGCACTGCTTGGAGACCTCTCGCCACTCAAAACTGGGTTACTGCAAATGATAATAATACAATTTATACTGCTGGAAATCAACTTACACTTACAGGAACAACATTTAACGTTCAGGAAGGCTCCGGCTCCGGATTAGACGCTGACTTACTTGACGGACAAGATGGTTCTTATTATCTTGATGGACAATGGACAGATGGCGGTATATATATATATGCTACAGCAGCAAATGGCACAAACCGGTATGTCAATATATACGATGATGGACAGGCTAAGACGATGGACGTCCTTCATCCTGCAACAGCTGCCGGCGATTATGCAATAAAAGGAACGGCAAATAACACAGGTGTATTTGGTATATTAGGCTACAATAGCAGTACTTATGGTGGTGTTGGCGTTTATGGCAACACAGGTACATCAGGAACCTATGCAGTAGTTGGTCGTTATGATGCTAA
>CAZOSY010000368.1:0-2271 GCA_964582565.1 uncultured Bacteroidales bacterium
CATCTTCGCCTTTGGCTAATTTGACAGCTTTGTATGCATTGATTCGACCAGCACCTATAAGACCATGATATAAATACTCATCATTTACAGGATCAGCAGTAGATTTTATTATATATTGAACTTCTTCAGGTTGTAAACAATGGTTTACTGATAAAATTAATGCACAAACTCCTGCTACTATTGGGGTGGCAAAAGATGTCCCATTACAATCTCCATAATACGGCCATGAATTAGTTGTTCCATCCTGATTTATTGTTGGCATTGCCCCCATGATACCATAACCAGGGGCACAAATATCCACTTCAGGATAATACGAATGTGTTCCACCTGCAAAAGTATGATTATCATCAATATCAGTACTTGTTACATTAATTATTCTGCTATCATATACTCCTGAAAAAGGATAAACATATCCTCCACCACATGTTGCGCTTCCATTTCCGGCAGCAGATACAATAATAGTTCCATTATCAAGTATTTCTTGTATAATAGCTTGTTCATAAGACATTGGGGAACAATGTCCCCAACTAATACTAATAATATCTGCTCCCATCACATTTGATGCATGAAGTGCTTTACTCAAACCATTATCCCATGTATAAGCAATAATTTTAGTGTTAAAACCTACAGAAGCAAGTTGTCCTCCGCCATCAGTTTCAGCAGCTGCAAAACTCGCGACTACAGTGCCATGACAATATTCATTTTTTTGACTTGGATATAGATAATTGTTAAGTGTAAGTGGTAAATTTGTATAAGGATCATAATGAGGATCAATTTTATTAGAAAGGTCCGGATGTTGAATATCAAATTGTGTATCAATAATTGCAATTTTAACATTTTTACTACCTTTAGTGATATTCCAGGCTAAATTTGCCTGAATTTTTTCAAGATGCCATAACCATCCAGTTTGCCACATATAATCAGATGGATCGTAAGCTAAAATTGGCTTAGGCAATTGCTCTATTCCTGTTAACAAGAAAAATGCTTTACTATTTAACTCTTGCATTAATTCAAATTGATCGCAATTACACTTAATTTCATATATTTTAAGTAATGAAGGGGTCTTTGCAAAAGACAATGCTTGTTTAAATGAGTAAACATTAAAATTGTCAAAAATATTATTTAATTTATTATTATTGCTTCTATTATTATTTACTGGTTTCGCATCGTCAGTTATAACTGTTACCCATAATATACCGCTTTCGTATTCTTGTTCTTGAGCATTAATTTTATATGTAATTATTAAAATTATTATAAAGGAAATGATTGATTTTAATAATCTTTTATTCATGATTTCATAATTTTAGTTAAATATAATTTTACCGGATATTTTTTTATTTGTTTTGTTATTTATTAAATTATAAAAATAGATTCCTGATTTTAGTTTTTCTTTTTTTATAATTATAAAATTAGAATATGTTTTGTATTGCCGAATTTTTTCTTTAAGTATATTATAAATAGAAAAAGTATATTCAGAATTATATGGATTAAAAAATTTTAATATTCCAATATTTTGAATAGGGTTGGGATACAATATAATATCTTCTATATTATTAGTTTTATCATATATTGAAGAATAATCTAAATCACAACCTATAAAGTTGGAATTGTTGCTAATATAAATAAGTTCATTATCTTTATAAGAGCATATTACATACGGACATAAATTGAGCCAACTATAAGTTGCGTATAGAACAGTAATATTAGGACCAATTCCTTCAATAAAAGTTAATTTATCATCCCAATTAGTTTGATTATTTAATTGTATACACTTTCTATCACCAACATAATAATATATAGAGTCTACAATAGACCATCCTGATGCTGTTGGCCAGCCAACAGCATCACTAACATAAAAACTATCACCGAGAGATAAATTTAAATCCATAATTAATGTTTCAGTAGTATCATTCCAGTAATAAAAAGAATAGTACCAAATCTTTCCTAATAATGTATCTTCTCTTAAACCACCTATTAATAAATTATCATAATAATTATAAACTTTTTTATAAGTTTTTCCGTCTATTACAGTATCACTGTTTATATATAAAGAATCAGTTCCTGCCATATCTAAATTGCAGAATGGTATTTTCCATGATGTTGAAATCTCTCCAAATATGGATTGGTAACTTTGTCCAAAAGAAAACTGCATGCTTATAGCAAAAATCAGTGTTAAAAATATTTTTGGTTTCATAGTTTTACCCCGTTGGATATTATCCTACGGGGTTTATGTTTTTAAAGTTAAAAAAACAAAGATACAAAAAAATTGGT
>CAZOSY010000369.1:0-2244 GCA_964582565.1 uncultured Bacteroidales bacterium
TTATTACCAAAACACAAAAATCTTTGAAAAACAATTTTACACATCCAATATTCAAAATTATAACAGAAGTTGCAGAAGAAACTGATAGTCCCACTTATGTTGTAGGCGGATATATCAGAGATATTATATTAAATCGTCCCTCAAACGATATTGATATTGTTACTGTTGGCAGTGGCATTGACCTTGCCAAAAAAGTTGCAGAAAAAACAGGAAAGGACACAAAGATAAGTATCTTTAAAAATTTTGGAACAGCGATGTTTTCATACAAAGATGTTAAAATTGAATTTGTAGGAGCAAGAAAAGAATCTTATCAAACTAACTCAAGAAAACCTTTTGTTGAAGACGGCACTTTGGAAGATGACCTGAAACGAAGAGATTTTACTATTAATGCACTTGCTATTCAATTACAAAAAAATAATCATAATAAACTTATTGACATTTTTAATGGATTAAAAGATATTAAAGACAAAATTATTAAAACGCCTCTTAATCCTGCTATAACATTTTCTGATGACCCACTCAGAATGATAAGAGCTGTAAGATTTGCAACTCAACTAAATTTTAAAATAGAACAAAATTCTCTTTCCGGTATAAAACAAAATGCTAACAGAATTAATATTGTCTCAAAAGAACGAATTTCCGAAGAACTAAATAAGATAATACTTGCTGACAAACCTTCTGTAGGATTCAAATTACTTTTTGATACAGGACTTCTTAAAATAATATTTCCTCAACTATATAATTTATATGGTATTGATGTAATTAATGGCAAAAAACATAAAGATAATTTCTATCATACACTTAAAGTATTAGATAATATTGCTTTAAAATCAGACAATCTATGGCTTAGATGGTCAGCAATATTACACGATATAGCAAAACCTTTAACAAAAAAATTCAGTCCATCTGTTGGATGGTCTTTTCATGGACATGAGTTTTTTGGAGCTAAAATGATACCTCATATATTTAAAGAATTAAGATTACCTTTAAATGAGAAAATGAAATATGTGAAAAAACTCGTCTTACTTCATCACAGGCCACTTATATTATCAAAAGTTCTGGTTACTGACTCTGCCATCAGAAGATTGCTCTTTGATGCAGGAAACGATATAGATGATTTAATGTTATTATGCGATGCTGATATCACTTCTAAAAATCCTGATAAAGTAAGACAATATCTTGAAAACTTCCAAATAGTGCGGGCTAAACTAAAAGAGCTGGAAGAAAAAGATAAAATAAAAAATTGGCAGCCACCTGTATCAGGCGATGATATTATGAAAACTTTTGACTTAAATCCTTGCAGAGAAGTAGGTATAATAAAAAATGCTATCAGAGAAGCTATCCTTGATGGAGAAATTAAAAATAACTATGAAGATGCTTATATTTTTATGCTCAAAAAAGGAAAATCTCTTGGTCTTGCCATTAAAAACAAGTAAATAATATTATGACTGACTCATGGGTTAAATCTTATTTTGAGGTATTTGATTTTGTTTATTTGGCAATAAAAAGAGAAAAGCAGATAAAAGGATTTTCCATGACGGAAAAAATTTTTCTGATTATTTTTTTAATCCCCGATGGATTGACTTGTATAATAATGGAAAGATAGAGATTGTTCTATCTAAAATAATTTTTACTACATAGCACCTCAAAATAATTTAAATTTTTTTTATTGTAATATTTTGTGTTCTTATCAAAAAAAATCATATCTTTGCATTTTAAAATTGAAACTTAATCTTTTAAAAAAAATTATGACAATAAAAAATTATTCAAATTATTCAAGTGTGTCTGTACACACAAATAGTGTCAAAGCAACTATTGTGTTATGTATTATCTTCTTATTTTTGTTAAATATAAAAAGTTCTTTTTCACAACCAGTCGGTGATTTTTGGGACATATCAGGAAACTCAAACCTGACTGAGATATCTAGACTTGGCTCTGATAATGATATGCCTATCAATTTTGTAACAAACAATCAGTTGCGTATGCGACTGATGCCGGATGGTAAGTTTGGCATTGGCTTAGAAAATCCTCAGCATACTTTGCATATCCATTCTAATGAAATGATAAATCCAAATATTTCCCCAAGTGATAACACTTCTGTAAGAGGTATGAACCTTGCAACTTCTTATGCTTATAATGCAATACAAATCACAAATTCTGCAACAGGAGAAAATAAATATAATGGTTTACTTATCGGATTAAAAGATAAAAATGCTTTTATCAATTTGCAGGAAAAGGCAAATA
>CAZOSY010000370.1:0-2236 GCA_964582565.1 uncultured Bacteroidales bacterium
GATATTACGGATGTTATAAGGTTTTATTATTTTTGTATATCCAAATTTTTAAGAAGTCTGATTTTTTTAGTTTATGAATTATTCAGGATAAATGGATTGACTTGTATAGTAATAAAAAAATTGACTAAGGGATTCTAACAAAAGATTTCTCACTCCATTCGGAATGAGGAATCTCAAGCTAAATTAAAATAGGCTAGCTGGTAAAATACTATTTTATGTAGCACCTCAAAATAATATTTAGCCCAAATTGTCTTATCATAAAACAGACTGACTACAAATCACCAAAACTAATCAAATCAGATTTTAAACCGTTGGATTAACCCCGTAGGTAATTTTACCAACGGGTAAATATCCTAGGGCTTTTATTTTGGAAAGTTATCTAATACTATCGTTCAAATTAGAATTTAGTCAAACCCTGAAAAACTTTTTCTAAGTTATATTCTTTCTTTTGCATTGATAATACCGTAATATCATGCTTTACAGCAAACTGAAATATATCAGAACGTATATCTTTATCAGTAAAAGATTGCAATTCCCATATATTATCTTTGACATTTTTAACAGATTTAACATTGGCAATATTTTTTAATAATTGAGCTGATACTTTAGAATTAAATTCTACAATAATAATTTCTTTACCAAAAGATGTTTTAAGTAAATTTTTTGTTGAATCATCAGCTACTACTTTACCATTATTAATAATAATTATCCTGTTACATACAGATTCTGCTTCCTGCATAATATGAGTGCATAATAATACTGTCTTTTCTTTTCCTATTTTTTTTATAAGATTTCGTATCTCTAACAATTGGTTAGGGTCTAATCCTGATGTTGGTTCATCTAAAATTAATACATCAGGATTATGAATAAGTGCCTGAGCAATGCCTAGTCTTTGACGAAAGCCCTTTGAAAGATTCTCAATCTTCTTGTTTTGTTCAGTTTCAAGTCCTGTAATGTCAATTATTCTGTTAATTCGTTCTCTCTTTCTCTCTTTTATCTTGTGTATTCCTGCAATAAATTCAAGATATTCTCTAACATACATATCAAAATAAAGAGGATTGTTTTCCGGTAAATAGCCAATTTTTTTTCTAATCTCAATAGCTTGTTCAAGAGTGTCGTATCCACATACCGATACTTCTCCAAATGACTGAGGAATAAAACATGTTATTATTTTCATCATTGTTGACTTGCCAGCGCCATTAGGTCCAAGCAAACCAACGACCTCTCCTGTGGATATCTCAAACGATACATTATCTAATGCTTTCTGCTTACCATAAATTTTTGTTAAATTACTTACCTTAATCGACATTGTTAATATTTTTTTTATTTATACTAATATGTTTTCAGTATTCAAAAATCTAAATTATCAGATACAAACTTAATAATAATTTTAATCCGCATATTTAAAAACTAAAAAAAATATAAAATATTATAAATAATAAAAATATAACTGTATATTTGCACTCTCATTTTTAAGTGGTCAAATATAAAAATATATAGTAAGATGAATAAGTCAGAAATAATAAAATTAGTTGAAAATCAATTAGTCCCACAAAAAGAATACCCTAAATTCAAATCCGGTGATACTATTACAGTACATTATAAAATTGTTGAAGGAGATAAAAAAAGAATACAACCATTTAAAGGTGTAATATTGCAAATAGCCGGTAAAGGTGCAACAAAAACTTTTACCATAAGAAAAATGTCAGGAAATATTAGTGTTGAACGTATTATACCTGTAAATTCACCTTTTATTGAAAAAATTGAAATTAATAAAAGAGGCGTTGTCAGAAGAGCACGTATCTTTTATCTTAGAAAATTAAAAGGTAAAAAAGCAAAAATTAAAGAAAAAAGAGTTTAATGAAATAAATTTTTCTTTTAAAAAAGACCTTATAATAAGGTCTTTTTTATTTTTGTAATGTTTCCTTTATAATGATTTAACCTGAATAATTTACAAATTCATCCAAAAAGTTTGTAAATTACACATATTCAACAGATTAACAAAGTGATGATTAAAAAATAATTTTTAAAAATAAATTTATTTTTAGACTTATTAAAATTTTAACTAAAATGTATATTATTTTTGGAAAATTTTTCTTATATTTTTTAATTTTGTTTTAATTAAAAAATCCCGAAAGGGATTTAATTTGAATAACCATAGGTAAAACCTATGGTTACAAGCTACGTAGTATTCATCTTCAATCCTAAAAGGATTGAACAAAAACAATCATTATGG
>CAZOSY010000371.1:0-2227 GCA_964582565.1 uncultured Bacteroidales bacterium
ATTAATTATCAATATTTGTTATAAAACGACTTAATAACAAAATTATTGCTTACTTTATTTATTAAAAATTATTCTATAAATAAATTTTTATTATTACATTTGCCATCATCAATTTATTAAAATTTCAAAATTAAATATATGAAACGAACAGTTTATTTAGACAATAATGCAACTACTCCAATTCATCCTGAAGTAAAAAAAGCGATAGTAGAAGCACTTGCTCTTTATGGTAATCCATCAAGTATGCATCAGCAAGGACGGATGGCTAATAATGCAATTGAGGGTGCCAGAGAAAAAATTGCATCGTTCATAGGAACTGAACCCGAAAATATCATATTCACTGGTTCTGGCTCTGAAGCAAATAATACTGTTATTAATTATATTTACTGTAATGTGCCTGATTGTAATATATGTGATAGAAAAAATAAGCATTATAATAAACACATTATTACATCAGCTATTGAGCACCCATCAATTTTACAAACTCTGAAATGTTATGAAAGAAGAGGTGTTAAGGTTACTTATCTGCCTGTTGACAAATTTGGGACCGTTGCTCCTAACGATGTTAAAAAGGCGATAAAACCCACTACTTGTTTAATAAGTATTATGTTTGCAAACAATGAAATTGGCACTATTCAACCAGTAAAAGAAATTGCTGAAATAGCCAGGCATCATAACATTTATTTTCATACTGATGCTGTTCAGGCAACAGGAAAAATCCATATAAATGTTCATGACCTTAATGTTGATTTTATGACAATGTCAGGACATAAAATATATGGACCAAAAGGAATAGGTTTATTATATGTTAAGAAAGGAATAAAACTTTGTCCCCTTATATATGGAGGACATCATGAAAAAAACAGACGGGCAGGAACAGAAAACACTATTGGTATTATAGGAGTAGGCAAAGCTTTTGAATTGCTGAGTAAAGAAATGGATGCTAATAATAAAAAGATACTTGCGTTAAAACAGAAGTTAAAAAAAGGTTTTTTGGAGAAAATACCTGATATTTCTTTTAATGGTCAACAGGAAAATTCTTTACCTAATACACTGAATGTAAGTTTTGATTATATAGAAGGTGAATCCATCCTTTTGTCTGCTGATTTTGAAGGTATTGCTGTGTCAACAGGATCTGCCTGTTCTACAGGTTCTCTGAAGCCCTCGCATGTAATTATGGCACTTGGAGTAAGTCCTGAAAAAGCTCACGGCTCTATAAGATTCGGACTGGGCAGAGAAAATACAGAGGAAGATATAGATTATGTATTAGATAAATTTCCTCCTATTGTTGAAAAACTTAGAAAAATATCATCAGTATATAAATGATAGGTATTGGATATTGGATATCAGAATTGAGTTTTAAATCATAAATCGTAAATCATAAATTTAAAATCATAAATAATGAATTGGGTATATTCAGATAAAGTAAAGGAACATTTTCAAAATCCGAAAAATATTCTTGATGATGAAGAAAATTATAAGGCAGATGGTAGAGGCGAAATTGGAAATGTAGTTTGTGGTGACATGATGCTTTTGGTTATAAAAGTCGATAAAGAAAAAAATATTATTACTGATTGCAAATGGAAAACCTATGGTTGTGCTAGTGCAATTGCATCAACTTCTGTATTATCAGAAATGGTCAAAGGAATGAGCTTAGAGCAGGCATATAAGATCAAACCAAAAGATATTATGGAGGAGTTGGATGGATTACCAAGTCATAAGATTCATTGTTCAGTACTTGGAGATAAAGCACTACGCAATGCAATAGATGATTATTACCAAAGAAATAATATTGTTAAAATAAAAAAAGAATTAAGCAAGGTAGTATGTAATTGCATGAATATAACAGAGAACGAAATAAAAAATTTAATATTTGAAAAGGGTATTAAGTCATTTGAAGAACTTCAGGAATACACAAAGATAAGCACATCTTGCGGTAGTTGTGAAGATGAAGCAAGGGATTTGTTAAAGAAATGCTTAAATAAATAAATCTATATTAATAAATGTAACCATACTTCAACAAGTTCAGTAACCATTTTAATTTAATATCAACTTTTCCAAAGTTTGGAAAAGTTTTCTTGAAAAAATATTGACATTACGAACAGACACTATGTAGTCGGCAATCTGCGGTCAACAGTTGGCAATTTATTTTGTCTGCTGCCGATTGGTGACTACCGACTTTTTGAGTATATAAAAATGCAAAATATAAATTTAATAAAAAAAGGAG
>CAZOSY010000372.1:0-2217 GCA_964582565.1 uncultured Bacteroidales bacterium
TATAACGTTGCCAAATTTTTCTAATCAATATTTATTCAGCAAAATACATGTCTTCTTCAGAAAGATTATCATTTATGTCTTCTTCAGAAAGATTATCATTATATTTATGTAAATTATTTTTAGTTATTAAAATCCAATGTGCTACTCGTGCTTCAATAAATTCTTTACGATCATGATTTGTTGCTTTTGCTTCACAAAATACCGGAAATAACATATGATCTACAAGTTTACCTTGAATAACGCTTGTAAATTCTTTTTCTCCTTTAAATTTTATAGGTATTTTTAACTTTATTTCAACTAATTTATTTTTTTTAAAGTATTGTTCATCCCATTTTATTGAATAATGTGTTGTAACCATAACTATTTGTTTTAAATTAATTAATTACTAATTTTCCAGTTTTTAATATCTCTTTATTATTACATATTTTGTATAAATATATTCCATTTGGTAATTTATCCCTTGTAATTGTTCAAGTTCAGTAACTTTACAAGTAACAATTTATATTTTCTAAATTTTGGTATAAAGCAGGAATTTTTTTAACAATTTTATTACAAAAGCTTATTTAAGTTTCTGGTTTATTTCCTTTAACTTATCATATTGTTTTGTCCTTGCATATAATTGTTTAAGAGACAGCAGAGTATTTCTATCATCAGGATTTAGTTTCAGGGCTTTTTCCAGGTAAGGCAGAGATTTTTGAAAATAGTTATCTGCTTTTTCTTTCTTTTTTGGATAATTAGGGTCATCAAAAGGTAATTTATTAGCTATTTGAATAATTCTAACTCCTTCATTAAAATATAATGCTCCGAGATTATATATAGCATCAAAGTAATCATCTTTTTTGTTTACAGCATTTTTATAAGCTTGTTCAGCTTCTTTAAATGCAATTTGTCTTTCTTTTTCTGTCTTGGTTGTATCATTATATATGTCGTTATAATTAGCACCTATAGCAAAATACAGGTTTACATTGTCAGGTGCTTTTTCTATTGCCAGTTTTAAGCTTTCCTGTGCTTTTTCTGTTTGTCCGGATGCCAGATATATATTAGTCTCAGATATTATAAGGTTTAAATTCCCGGGTAATAATTTACGACCTTTCTGAATAATTTTAAGGGCTCTCACAGTATCTTTTTCACTTTTATAAATATTTGATAAAGAGACATATACAGAAGGTTGTTTAAAGTTTTGCTTTACAAGATTGAGATAATATTTTTTTGCTTTTTTAGGTTGTTTTGATAATTCAGCACATACAGCAACATTATAAGTAGCAAGTGTGTCAATTTTACCAAAAATTTTATTTATTTTAACTGTCTTTTCAAATGAGTTAATAGCTTGTTTATGTAAATGCTGGTTGTATTGTTTAACTCCTTTATTGTAGAATTGTTCTCCGCATATAAATAATTTAAGCATACATATTTTATAATATTGTTTATCTTTGTCAAGAGATATGGTTTTTTGCAGAGCATCATAGCCATCATTTAACAGGTCAGTATTTTTACCAATGGTTTTATATATTCCTCCCTCTGGTTCGTCCCATGAAGATAGTTTGCCATTATCGTCAAAATACAGAAAAAGGTCATAATCATAAGCCCATCTTTCTAATCTGTTTTTACTTGGCTTTGCTTTTCTTTCAGAATTTGGGATACTAAGAACTTTTATTTTTTTTACCTCTTCTTTAGACATTCCTTTTTTTAAATCTACTGTCATTTGGTTTAGGAGATAAATATCAAGATATATATTACCTTTATAAAACCATGTTTTGGCATCTGATTTAGTATCTTCATGAACACAAGCAGGGTCTATAGCTTCTTTTGCTCTATTAAGTTGCTTATTGTTATAATAATTAAAAGCACTTTGAACTTTTAAATTTTGAGCATTTGTCAGTGCTACATAGGAAATCATTATTAGTAATATTGCTGCTTTTTTCATATATTTATATTTTTACTCCGTTAAATAATCAGGTTTATTGTATAAAATACAAAGATAAATAAAAGTTTATAATTAATATCAATCAAATTTTTTGCCATTTTTTAATTAATTTAATTTTTTTTTGTTAAAGTGCTGATTTTCAATATTTTATTTATTTGATGATGCTTTTTTTTTAGCAACAATAAATGTATTTGGGCTAAATATTATTTTGAGGTGCTACATAAAATAGTATTTTACCAGCTACCCTATTTTAATTTAGCTTGAGATTCCTCATTCCGCGGAGTTTACACTGA
>CAZOSY010000373.1:0-2215 GCA_964582565.1 uncultured Bacteroidales bacterium
AAAAAAATAAAACATTTTATTAAAAGATAATATAAAGATTTTGTCCAATTAAATATATTTTTAATAAATTTGCATTTTAAAAAAAATAATTAACGGAATATTAACCAGAATGCTTATGCATTCATAAAAACAATACTATTTTATGGTAGTTAAAGAATCACAAAAAACAGAAACTAATAATTCTGAAAAAAAAGAATTTAAGGAAAATAAATCTGATATTGCTCAAAATATTGCAGAAAATGTTGTTGTAGCGGAGAAAGAAGATGTAGAATCTAAAACAACAAAAAAAGAAATATTAGAAACAAAAGATTTAACTATTTCAACAAAACAAACCAATGAATTTAACTGGGATTTAAATAGCCAAGAGTATGAAGAATATTCAAAAGAGGAGAGAGCAAAACTTGAAAAGATGTATGATAAAACATTGAATTCTGTTATAAAAAATGAAGTTATTGATGGCACGGTTGTAGAAAAAACTAATCGTGATGTTGTTGTTAATATTGGTTACAAATCAGATGGTATTATCTCTTTATCAGAATTTAGATATAATCCGGATATAAAAGTAGGTGATAAAGTTGAAGTATATGTTGAAAGTCAGGAAGATAAAAGCGGACAATTAATACTTTCTCACAAAACAGCAAGAGCATTACGAGCATGGCAAAGAATTAACAAAGCTTTTGAAACCAGTGAAATTATTAATGGCTATATTAAATGCCGTACCAAAGGTGGTATGATAGTTGACGTATTTGGTATTGAAACATTTTTACCAGGTTCACAAATTGATGTAAGACCAATACGCGATTATGATACTTTTGTCGGAAAAACAATGGAGTTTAAAGTTGTTAAAATTAATAAAGAATTTAAAAATGTTGTAGTATCACATAAAGCTCTTATTGAATCAGAACTTGAAGGACAGAGAGCTGAGATTATAGCTAAACTTGAAAAAGGACAAATTCTTGAAGGTTCTGTTAAAAATATTACTTCTTACGGAGCATTTATTGACCTTGGCGGTGTAGATGGACTAGTACATATTACAGACCTGTCTTGGGGCAGAATAAATCATCCTGATGAAGTTCTTAAATTAGACCAAAAGATAAATGTAGTAATTCTTGATTTTGATGAAGAAAAAAAACGAATTGCTTTAGGTCTAAAACAATTAACACCTCATCCATGGGATTCTCTTGATGAAAAATTAAAAATTGGTGA
The DNA here is from genome assembly GCA_964582565.1 of uncultured Bacteroidales bacterium. GTDB lineage: Bacteria > Bacteroidota > Bacteroidia > Bacteroidales > CAZZDX01 > CAZZDX01. The sequence continues at coordinate 1,207 of CAZOSY010000373.1, forward strand.
TAAAGTAAAAGGAAAAATTGTTGTAGTTACTGATTACGGTGCTTTTTTAGAAATTGCACCAAATGTAGAAGGTTTAATACATGTATCTGAAATGTCATGGTCACAACATTTAAGAAGTGCACAGGACTTTCTGAAAGTAGATAATGAAATAGAAGCTGTAATTCTGACACTTGACAGAGAAGATAAAAAAATGTCTTTAGGAATTAAACAATTAAAACCAGACCCATGGAAAGATGTTATCAATAAATATCCTATTAGCTCTAAACATACTGCTGTTGTTAGAAACTTTACTAGTTTTGGTATTTTTGTTGAACTGGAAGAAGGTGTTGACGGACTAATACATATATCTGATTTGTCATGGTCAAAAAAAATTAATCATCCGGCTGAATTTACTAAAATAGGAGCAGAAATAGATGTCATTGTATTAGATGTAGATGCTGATAGTAGAAGATTAAGTTTAGGTCATAAACAATTAGAGGAAAATCCATGGGATGTATTTGAAACAGTATTCACAATTGATTCAATACATAAAGGAACAATTGTTTCAAAAACCAATAGAGGCGTAATTATTGCTCTGCCTTATGGCGTTGAAGGATTTGCCCCAGATAGTCATATTATTAAAAAAAATAATGCCAAGGCAAAGGTTGACGAGACATTAGAGTTTAAAGTAATAGAATTTTCCAAGGAAAATAAAAAAATAATACTTTCTCACTCAAAAATATATCAAGATATTATTGATAAAGAAAAAACTAAAGAAACTACTGATAAAGAGAAAAAACAAACAACAACAAAAACTATTAAAAAAGACAAAAAAAAGTTAGAAAAAGGTACTTTTGGTGATGTTAAAGTTTTAAATAATTTAAAATCTGAAAAAAAAGAGGAAACAAAAGATATAAAAAAAGATGATCAGAAGAAAAAAAAGCCACAAAAAAAAGTTGCTGATAAAAAAGACAAAGTAGAAGATGTAAAAAAAGATAGCAAAAAGAAAAATACACCAAAAAAAGAAGTT
>CAZOSY010000374.1:0-2203 GCA_964582565.1 uncultured Bacteroidales bacterium
TTAAAAAAAAATAGCAAACAAATAATTTTATAATAAATTTCTCATTATCTTTGTTTTTATTTTAATTATTATGACAATAGACCTTTTTATCCCATGTTTTGTTGACCAGTTTTCTCCTGAGACAGCTATAAATACAGTTAAAATTTTAGAAAGATTAAATATAAAAGCAAATTATAATATTGAACGAACCTGTTGTGGGCAATTGGCTTTTAATAGTGGATATTGGGATGACGCCAAAAAAATAGGAGAAAAATTTATAAAAAATTTTTCAAACAACAGATATGTTGTTTCTCCTTCAGCTTCTTCTGTGGCAATGGTAAAAAATTATTATACCGAATTATTTCATAATACTGCTTTACACAATGAATCTAAACAGTTGCAAGCTAATATATATGAGCTAACTGATTTTTTGGTAAATGTGTTAAATGTAGTTGATTTGGGTACTGTTTTTAACGGAATAGTTACATATCACGACCCTTGTATAGCTATGAGAGGATATGGAATAAAAAATGAAGCACGTGAGTTATTAAAGCATGTCAAAGGTATTGAACTTCGCGAAATGAAAGAAAGCAACTCGTGTTGTGGATTTGAAAATGTATTTTCTCTTAAATATGAACCAATATCTGTTGCTCTGGCTGAACAAAAAGTGCAAAATGCTGTTGATACAGGTGCTAATTATATTACTTCAACAGAGCCATTGCATCTTATGCATTTGAATGCATATATAAAAAAGAAGAATATTAATATAAAAACTATTAATATTGCTGATATTATATCTTCCGTATAGTAATATAAAACTATTTTTGACTTATCAGGATGATTTTTGAGAATATACAAAAACACTTACAAAATTAGGATTAAAAAGGGTTAACATACATTTTTACATCTTTATCAGTAATATTTTTATCACATAAGATAGCCAACCGTTCAACAACATTTCTTAGTTCGCGTATATTTCCTCTCCATTGTGTTTTTTTTAGTTCTTCTATTGCTTTATCAGTAAAAGTCATCACAGGTTTTCCTTGGTTTTCGCATGTTCCAGTAATAAAATGTTTTACTAATAAAGGGATGTCTTCTATTCGCTGGTTAAGTTTAGGTACATTTATTAGTATTACGCTGATGCGGTGGTATAGGTCTTCTCTGAAATTATTTTTTTCTATTTCCTGTTCAATATTTTTATTTGTTGCAGCAATAACTCTAACATCAACAGAAATTTCTTTTTCTCCTCCTACTCGCATTATTTTATTTTCCTGTAAAGTTCTCAAGACCTTTGCCTGAGCCGATAAGCTCATATCTCCTATTTCATCAAGGAATAAAGTTCCTCCGTTTGCCTGTTCAAAATTACCTTTTCTTTGTTTTATAGCTGATGTAAAAGAACCTTTTTCGTGTCCAAACAGTTCACTTTCGATAAGTTCTGAAGGTATAGCGGCACAATTTACTTCAACAAAAGGGTTTTTAGCTCTTTTACTTTTTTCATGTATCCAATGTGCAACAAGTTCTTTGCCTGTTCCATTATCACCAGTAATTAATACACGGGCATCTGTAGGTGCGACTCTGTCAATTATTTTTTTTACCCGTATAATTTCCGTGGATTCTCCAATCATTTCATACTTTTTGCTTACTTTTTTCTTTAAGATTTTTGTTTGTGTGATAAGTGAGGACTTGTCTATTGCGTTTCGTATAGTTATTAATAAACGATTTAGGTCTAATGGCTTGGATATAAAATCATAAGCTCCTTTTTTTATTGATTCAACAGCTGTATCTATTGTTCCGTGTCCTGATATCATAACAACGGGTGTATCAGTAATTTTCATTATTTTTTCAAGCACTTGAATACCATCCATTCTTGGCATTTTAATATCACATAGTATAATGTCATAATCTTTGTTATTTACAAGCTTTATTCCTGTTATACCATCGTTGACTTCATCAACTTCATATTTTTCGTATTCCAAAATATCTCTAAGTGTGTTACAGATACTTTTATCATCATCAATTACTAATATTTTTGCCATAATAAGAATTGTTAATTATTGTTAAAAAATTGTAATAATCCGCCTAAGGCGGATTATTTTGGGCTAAAGTCCGGTTATTATTGGTATTTGCTTGATTCCCGACCTGAAGGTCAATGTCATTTAGTTAAGCCAAAAAACTCTGATTTAGAGCATATCAGATTAGCACCATACTTTAGTATGGTGTTAAA
>CAZOSY010000375.1:0-2202 GCA_964582565.1 uncultured Bacteroidales bacterium
TATGGTTACAAACTACGTAGTATTCATCTTCAATCCTAAAAGGATTGAACAAAAACAATCATTATGGCAACATTATACACAGATATTATATCAAATCGTTTATTCAACACTTAAGGGTTGTTTGGTAGATTATTATTAACTTACTCCGCATATACCCCGATTGTGTGAATGAGTAGTTTTATTTTTTATATATAAAATAGAAAGAGAAGTCAAAAACAAAGTGCCCTAGGCACGATATTATAAATAAATTAAAATAAAACAGTTATGGCAAATACCTATACACAAATTAATATGCACGTTGTATTTTCCGTAAAAGGCATTGTAAGAGTTGTAAAAACAAATTTGTCAAAATGGATTAATGAAAACAGATTTATTGCAGGGAAATTTTCATAACAGGAAGGATATGGAGGATTCTCGTATTCATGTTTACAAAGAAACAATGTTATTCAATACATTATAAAACAGGAAGAACATCATAAAGAAAAAACTTTTAGGGAAGAATATTTACAATTATTAAAACTATTTGAAATAGATTTTGATGAACAATATGTGTTTGAATTTTACGAATAACAATAATTTTAATAATGTCGCCTCTACGAGGCTATAACAAAAGCATAGCATATTGACATTACCATAATATCGCACCGATGGTGCTGTTTTTATAACGAAAGTTAATAATAAAAAAGTATTAAACACAAAAAGTGCTTCAGACACGAACTAGCACATAAACAAAAGGCAACATTATTGGTAATCAGAAATATATACGATAAATAAAGCCTCGTAGAGGCGAAAATATGGTAAAATAGACAGAGAAGTCAAAAACAAAGTGCCGTAGGCACGATATTATAAATAAATTAAAATAAAACAGTTATGGCAAATACCTATACACAAATTAATATACACGTTGTATTTTCCGTAAAAGGCAGAGAAAATATTTTGTCCGCTGTAAATGACTAATTTGAAAGTCAAGCGTAACGAAGAAATCGGATATTATGAACAGACACTAAATAGCCTAAAGGCAACTTCATAAACACACAAAACGTTATTTTGTTTCCTGCAAATTATTTATATTTAGGCATACTTACTCCTTTTAATGGAATATATCTGAGTGTTACCTCAAATCCGCCATTATTTTTGCTTGCTTCTTTAAGGGATGAGACATTTATTTCATAATCAAAAAAGAATGCAAATTCTTTATATTTAATGCCTACCATTGGCACTAAAGCATCGCTGCTTCTGTAATACATACCTGCCATAAGTGTTGTTTCCTTGTTCTGTTCGTAATTTAAAGAGCCACCTATGCTAAATTGTGTGGATTTTCCCTGTGATAATAGTAATATCATAGGAACCACACTAATATTATCTGCTGTTGCTATTTTTGCTCCTGCATTAAGTATTAATTTACTTGGTAATTTGCTTTGCTCAGAGCCAAAAGATTCATCCGGTTTAGTAATATGGAAAAAAGAAATGCCAGCCCATGGCTTAATATTTTTCAAACTGGTCATCCACCATCTTGCACCAAAATTAAAATCAGGATAAGTTACAGATGTAGTTAAAAATGACTCTCCATTAGATTCACTTGGGTTAAAGCCAATACCATCTATATATTGATTATCAAAAGTTAATTCATCCGGTTTAAAACTTTTTTGTTTGATACCTGCCTGCAATCCAAAAGCAAGATTATGGTCATCTGATATCTTAGTGCTATATCCAACAGAAAGCATACATGTTAAATCATTTAATGCTCCTTTTGTTGCTGAATTATTTGCTACAAAAAATCCTACACCAATTTTTTTTGATGGAATAGGCATATCAAAAGAAAAAGCACTGGTAGCAATACTTTTATCTAAAAATCCACCCCATTGACCTCTATAATTAGCAATCAAACGCATCTTACCATCAAAAGCACCTGTTTCGGCAGGGTTTATTGATAATGGCGAAGAGGTAAACATTGATAATTGAGCATCTTGAGCTTTAGTAAATAATATTCCAAAGAATACAAAAGAGATAATAAAAACATATTTTTTCATAATGATTATTATTTTAAATTGTTAAATTGTTTGATATTTTTTCTTTATACTAATAAGTTACAAGTTCCGAGTTTCAAGTTTCAAGTTCTGAGTTTCTGGTTCAAAACTCATAATTCATAATTCGTAATTCATAATTCGTAATTCATAATTCATAATTCGTAATTCGTAATTC
>CAZOSY010000376.1:0-2200 GCA_964582565.1 uncultured Bacteroidales bacterium
TTTTAATATTATCAGGAATTTTTATTTACAACTTTTTATTTGCCCAAAACCCTTTTAATAAAAAAGGTGCATGGGAAGTTAATTTTGGCTTGAATTATCATTGCCCAACCATAAATAAATACCAAGGTGGTTTTGGTGGACATATAGGATTATTCAGAACTATAAAATTAAATAAAATTAATGATAAAAATTCGTTTAATGTATTAATAGGTCTCTCATATAATCTAACAAGAATCAAATGCGACGAATTTAATGAGCATTTGATTCTATACGAAAGTTACAATTATCCTTGTTTAGATATTAAATTTAGTAGTATGATAAATCTTAAAGAAAAATACGGGATTTATAATGCTGTTGGTTTTAGAATAAACACTTTTGAGATATTTGATTATGTGGAATATTATTTGACATATTCATTAGGTTTTTTATTTTATTTTAAAAAAATAAATATAATGCCTTGTGTAGATTTTGAAATTATTGATTTAAAAAAAAATAACTACAAGCATTCTTGTCCATTATTGATGGGTGTAGTCCAATATAAGAAAGAATATTTTAATCACATAAATTTTGGTATAAGTATTTTTTTTAATAAACCTTTTAAAAATAAAAAAAATGAAGAAAAATAATCTGTTTTTATATTTATATTTGTTCACAGCAATATTTTTTATTAATAATATTACAGCACAAACAAATGCTCCGGTTTATATTCCATATATAAACAAAAGCAATAATAAAAAAATATTACAAATTGCATCCGGTACTTATGGCTATGGATGGATAGAATTTAAAAAAAATCTTCATTTGAACCCTGTTTCTTTGTTTCAGGATTATAAGTCAGCTTTTGGATTAACAAATGATGATAAAATGCTCCTTAAACGAACAAGTATTGATAAAGATGCCGGTATGGAGCATTATCATTTTCAACAAACATATAAAGGAGTTGCTGTAGAAGGCGGAGAATATATTATTCATGCAAAAGACGGGATTGCAATCAGAGCAAATGGAAAATTAGTAGAAAATATGGATTTATCACCAACTCCCTTGATTAGCAAAGAAATTGCTTTGCAAAAAGCAACTGACACTGTAAAAAATATTGAGCCACTCGCAATTATTAATACTGCTCATTTTGAACTGATTTTTTCAAAAAATCCAAATATTAAATCATTAATAAAAGATAATTTTAAACTTACATACAAATTTCATATAACATTATCAAATAGCAGGAGTTATTCTGTATATGTTGATGCTAATAATGGCAGTATTTTAAGGATTTCAAATAATAGTTATAATTATTATTGTGCCGAAGGGTCTATAAATACATTATATAATGGCACTAATACATGGATAATTTATACTTATCATAAAGATGTTGGACTCAGGTATCGGTTATCCACTGGAGATTGCGAATGTGGTGGCGTTTATACACAACTATTTAAAAAAACTATTTGGGGAAATTATGAGTGTGGAGATGTATTCGATGATGATAATAAATGGGGTTGGCCTGATGATACCGAAGAAAGCAAAACAGCAGCAACAGCTCATTGGGCTGCACAATGGGCACAGAAATATTTTTTTGATATATTTGACAGATGGGGTATTGATTGTAATAATAAAAACGTTTGGCTTTGGGTTAATGATGTCGGGTATCTTACTGATAACCCCATTGAGAGTATGAATGTTGAAGATACATTCAAAATCTATATTCACAAAAAAGTTGAAGGTGAATACGGTTCACCTACCACACTTGATATAATTGGTCATGAATATACACATGGAGTTATTGCTTATACTGCAGATTTGTGTGTAGATTATGCTACTGAAAGTGGTGCTTTAGCTGAGTCGTTTTGTGATATTTTTGGAACAATGATAGAATATTATACAGATCCCTCAAGAGCTGACTGGGTGATGGGCTCTCAATGTATTATTAGTGACGCACCAACTTCAATGAAGAGATCTTTAAGTAATCCAAATAAATACAAGGATGCTGCATATTATGAAGATAATTACTGGGATCTTGCTAATAATCATTGCAGAAATGGCGTTCAAAATCACTGGTTTTATTTACTTTCAATGGGTTCAACGGGTGGTGATACATATAATAATATTACTGTTGAAGGAATTGGCAGAGAGAAAGCTGCAACAATCGCATATTTTAATTTAAATAATTATTTAGTTGAGTATTCAAATTATTCAGATGCCA
>CAZOSY010000377.1:0-2194 GCA_964582565.1 uncultured Bacteroidales bacterium
AACGGTTTGCAGCTACAAGAAGTTGGCGATTTCGAAGCACTAAACTGTCTGCCACCACAAAACTTGATACGAAGTACAAAGCTTCATTTAACCACTGAACCGCCAATTTCTTGTAGGTGCTGTTATGGGGCGTTTGCCTCGTCTAAAGTAATAGAAATCCGATAATTGCAACCCATATCCAAAATATGACGATTGCTAATATTCCTGTAATTAAACCAGCTATTGCAAATCCTTTCCCTTTCTTTCCCTTTGATGTTTGTCCAAGTCCGATTGCACTGAAAATTGTGCCTAATGTTCCCAATAGAAATGGCCAACCTGTTATAAGGACGAGAAGCAGCCCCACAATACCACAAATAAATCCTGCTATAGCCATTCCACTCATTTTTGGCTCATCATCCGATTTTATAGAAATCGCTTTATTTCCTTTTTTAAATTCGTTTCTGGTTGATGGTTTAATTTCGTTTTCTTCGTCTGTCATTTTATGACTTGAAAACAAATTAATATTTTCCTTTTGTGGTAGAATAATTTGCTTGTCGTCTGCGGATGCAGTAATTGTCTCATCCGTTATTGTCGTAGTGTTGTCAACCGTGTTGATTGCATTTTCAGATTGTTCAACCGTTACGATTTCATTTTGTTTTGTTTTCTTTTCATTGTCATTGCTTGCTAATTTTTGTCTGTCAGGATTTTGTTTTAACTTGTTCCATTCAATATAGTAGCCAGACGAATAAACCCGCTTTTCCATTGTGCAAGAAGAAAAGACAAGCATTAAAGCAAGTCCACTGAATAATAGATGTTTTAAATTTTTCATTTTGTTTTGCGTAGTCGCCACTTTTGTTTATATAAGTCCGTTTTTTAAAGTGGGTTCTGGTCTCCACTTTTTAATTTTATTTCTGTCACTTTGGGTGGTCAGCCCTTTGGCTTTCGCAGACCGTCTTGGTTATTAAACTTGCCCATAACGGTGGTGGTATGTTTTAGTTGCCGATTTCGGAGCTATTCTCTTTCAAGATACGATAAGCTTGATGCGAGCTACAACCCTTTAAATTTACAACTAATTCGGCAATTAAATATACCACGTGTTGTGCGTTCGTATTTTATTCCCACGATTTTGTTTTCAGTTGTTCAGCTAATTTTTCAAAGTTTTTTGGAACGGAATCTAAATATTTTTCAAGGTTAAAATAACGAACTCTAAAAATTCCGCCTGGTGAAGTTTTATTGAAATCCGTTTCTTGAAAATCCTTTAGTAAAAAATATCTGTGTCCTTCACCAATTTGCCAACCGTTTTCAATTGATTCTTTTATTGCTTCTGACAGTTTCTGTTTCTGTTCATTAGTTACATCAAATTTTGAATCAATTACATTCAAACCATTCTTTTCATCCCAATTAGCCTCAATCATATTTTCAACTTTTCCAATGTACCTCACAGATTTCCACTTGTAAATACCCAAATAGTTAAAATTACTGTAACCTCTTGAAGCTAAGTCAAAATAGAATTGATATTTGACATTTAAATCAAATGACTGTCCACAAGCCATCGCTCTCAAAATATGTTTGCTTCTTGGCATTAGTCCCATATTTAAACAATAGCTTTCAAAATGTTCATTTAACCTTTGCAAATAATGTTCAAACAAATAATTTTTGGCTAACTCTTTTAATTGGTCAACTAAATCTTGATAGGTTATTGAAAAGAAGTTAATTTTTCCATTGATTTTACTTTCTTTTAGTTTATTATTTATCTCCTCTATTTTTTTCGCGGCATATTTATTTGAACTTAAATGAAAAAGAAGTTTGTATTCATTTTGGTCAAAACTCTTAGAGTATTTGATGAGTTTCTTAATCCACTCTAAACCGTGGATTTTGGTTTCAATAATTATCTTCGATGCATTCATCTGAATATGTCCGTCAATAATTCCGTTACCTCTGTTGTTCACTTGCTGTAAAAATGAAGGGATAACTGCATATTGGTCAGTGTCCTCAGTAAGTCCTCTAATAAATTCTTCGTAATATTTCGGATTTATCTCATACAAATTTGATAACATCAAAAGGATATTATTCGTAATCGTATTTTCTCCTTGAGAATATTGTTGAAATTGGTTTAATATTGCCATTTTTATTTAGTTTCTTGGTTTTTCAATATGACGCACAACGTTTGGCTATATGTTACGTAATTTTTGTGTTGCGCCTGCGGCAAAAATTA
>CAZOSY010000378.1:0-2180 GCA_964582565.1 uncultured Bacteroidales bacterium
AGCACTTAAAAATAAAATAATAAACTGATATATCAAAATTTTTCGTTTCCCATATTTTTTATAATCAAGGAGATAAATCCATAATGAAGCCAAAATAATCCAGTGCGCATTTAATGAAGGATGAGCAAATCTGACAAGTAGAATAGGACTAAATATAAAAAACTGAACTGCTATAAATTGTCCGATTATATTTGTCTTTAAATTTTTAACCAATAAAGTAGCAAACAAAGCTTGTAAAACAAAGCATATAAGAAACCATAGCCCTATATATTGAAAATTTTTAGGCAAAACAGGAGACAGTAATTTAAACAAAAATGCCATTAAAGGAATAGAATCTGTATAACCAACATTAGAACCCAACGGATAAAAATAGTTAGTTATATTTCCTAAAGGGAAGGTCCATGGTTCAAATCTAAAAAATTGCCAGCCAAGAAAATGAGTGCTCCAGTCATAACCTCCCATTAACCAATAAATATTGGTAGGTATTAATATATTAAAATTAAAATGAACTTTAAAAAGTATTACAACAGATATTAAAGAGAATAAGAATATTGTTTGAAAACGAAACTTATTTACCAAAACTAAAACTTTTGACATCAATTTTTTATGTTTAATGATGATAACTTTCTGTAAATAAATACTAATAGTGTATATAAATCTTTAATAATTCAAAAGGAACTTTAAGCATATAAAAAACAGATATTTTGGAACTGCCTTTTTCAATCCATTGTTGTAAAGGGACTTCTATCATAACATTTTTTGCTTTTTCTAATCCGAATTTTTTTTTTATTCTGGCAAATATTTCAATATCAAACAACCATTTACTTATAAAAGGTTCTTTAAAGACCTCTGATGCCAATTCTGTTTTAAATATTTTTGCTCCGCATTGTGTATCATATATTGGAAGATGTAAAATTAAGCTGGCAAATGTTGAAAATATTCTGCCAAAATAATGTCGTGTATGACTTCTTTTTATAATACTACCCATTTTTTTAACCCTTGAGCCAAACGCAATTAGATAATCCGGATTTTTATTAAGATTTTCAAGTAACAGATGTATCTCTTCCAAAGGTGTTGATAAATCAGCATCAAAATATCCTGTTATATCAAAAGGTTTCCATGCAATTGACTTTATAATGCCATTACGTACGGCTTCGGCTTTACCTTTATTATATTTTTGGTCAACAACTAAAATTCTATCTTCTCTGCCATGTCTTATTTTATTTAAAATCTCTAATGTGTTATCATTACTTCCATCATTTACAAAACAAAAATGATATCTAACCTGTTTATAAAATTCTAAAAAATTATTAACAGGTAATCTTTTTGCCTCGTTATAGCATGGTATAATTATACAGATTTCTTGCATATTACATAATTTGATAATCCGGGTAATTTAATTCCTGTGTTTTGTAAAAAATAAGCAAATTTAAAATCCAAAATTAACACAGTTTTTAAAATAGAACTCTTAATTTTATTGGATTTCCATTCTCCAATACCTTTTTCTTTTTCAATTGATGACTTTTTAATTTTTTTTATTATTACCTGTAAAACTCTAACAATAAACAAAGCAGTAAAAAAATAACCTGTTTTAATAACCTTATAATCAGCTTTTTGTAATGTATTTTTAAGTAAAGTATTATTGTATCGTCTGTAATGTTTTAAAAAAATATCATGTGAAGAAAACAAAAATTGATAAGCAGGTGCAGTAATTAAAAATATTGTATCTTTTGATATGTTTGAATATTTCAACAAATTTTTTAAAAAGTTTGCATCATCATCAATATGTTCAATAACATCAAGGAGCAACACTAAATCAATATGGTTAGAATCCTTGTTGGTATCTTCAATATTATTGTAAACTTTGACAGGTCTGTTTCTAAACTTTTTTTTAAACTGATTTATCAGATTATTACTAAAAGCAATGTCAACAGCATAAAATTTTGCCAAAGGCATATATTTTGAAAGTTTTTCAACAAAGAATGTATCACCACATCCAATATCTAAAACATTTATTTTGTTTTTTAATAAATAAGGAGAAGTATGTTTTAAAATAGACAATATCACTTTAAATCGTGCCAGTTCCCAGGGATGTCTTTCAGAAATATTATAATCAATATGTTTTGCTTCGGTTAAATCCATTTAAGTAAATATAATTTTTTATGTGTTTATACCGTTGG
>CAZOSY010000379.1:0-2178 GCA_964582565.1 uncultured Bacteroidales bacterium
CTTTTATATTCCGGATGAAACTGAACACCGAAGAACCATGGATGATTTTTTAATTCAACAATTTCAACTAAATTTTCTCTACGATTTATACCTGAGGCAATCATTCCTGCCTGTTTGTAATCGTTAAAATATTTATTATTAAATTCATAACGATGACGGTGTCGTTCTTTAATATTTTTTTTATGATATATATCATAAGCAATAGTATTTTTAATAATTTCGCATGGATAAGCTCCTAATCTCATTGTGCCACCCATATTAGTTTTTTGTTTTTGCTCTTCCATAATGTCAATAACCGGATATTTTGTCTCCGGATTCATTTCTTTTGAATCAGCCCCATCATATTTTAACACATTTCTTGCAAATTCTACAACAGCACATTGCATACCAAGACATATTCCCAAAAAAGGAATTTTATTTTCACGGGCATATTTTACAGATATTATTTTGCCTTGAATACCTCTTTTCCCAAAACCGGGTGCTACAAGAATACCATGCAATCCTTTGAGTTTTTTATTAACATTATTATCATTTATACTTTCTGAGCCAATACGTTTTATGTTAACTTTACAACTGTTAGATACTCCTGCATGGGTAAATGATTCAACAATTGATTTATAGGCATCTTTTAGCTTAATATATTTTCCAACAAGTCCGATAGTAATTTCATATTTGGGATGTTTTAATTTGTATAAAAATTCTTCCCATTTAGTGAGGTCTGGTTTTTTATCATAAGGCATATTAGTTTTTTTCAGAACTAAAGTATCTAACTTTTCTTTTTCCATAAAAACAGGCACCTGATATATAGTATCCGCATTAATTGCTTCAATTACCGAATCTGCATTTACATTACAGAATAATGCAATTTTATCACGTAGTTCTTTATGTAAATATTTTTCAGTACGACAAACAATAATGTCAGGTTGCACACCATATCCTAACAGGGTCTTTACTGAATGTTGAGTTGGTTTTGTTTTCAGCTCTTCAATTGGTGACAAAAAAGGTATTAACGTTAAATGAATACAAACACTTTGATTGCCTAATTCCCAGTGTAATTGACGAACAGCTTCTATATAAGGCAATGACTCAATATCTCCTACTGTGCCACCAATTTCAGTAATTACAAAGTCAAATTTTCCTTTATTGCCAAGAATTTTTATATTATATTTGATTTCATCTGTAATATGAGGAATTATCTGTACTGTCTGACCAAGATAATCGCCTCTACGTTCTTTCTCAATCACTGATTTGTATATTCTGCCGGTAGTAACATTATTTGCCTGAGAAGTTTCAATGTTTAAAAAACGTTCATAATGACCTAAATCAAGATCTGTTTCAGCACCATCTTCTGTAACATAACACTCACCATGTTCATAAGGATTTAAAGTGCCAGGATCTATATTTATATAAGGGTCTATTTTTTGTATTGTTACAGAAAAACCTCTTGCCTGCAAAAGTTTTGCTAATGAAGCACATATAATACCTTTACCTATTGAAGATACAACGCCTCCTGTAACAAATATATATTTTGTATGAGACATAATTATAATTAAAAAGTTATATTTTTTTTTAAAAAAGTAGCAAATATACTATTTTTTATATTAAAATTTAAGCAAGTAATATTTATTTTTTTTACATAATAATATTTTTTGTTATTAGTGTCCGACTAAAAATGAAATTAGAATTTATAATAGTAGATTCCGAACGGAGCGAAAAATCTCATAATATTTAGAAACGATTTTACCTAAATTTTTTAATTTAGTCGGACAGTAGAAATTTTTTGTTATAACTTTTTTATAGATATTTTTTTACATTTGTTCGTATTTTTATAAATTTTTAAGTAACATTATTTTTTATATCCTTTTATGACTAAACCATATAAAAATAAAAAATCATCGCATAAACCTCAAAGTAATATTATTACAAAAGAGACAAAATCTAACAGGAATATAATTTTTTTGTCTTTATCATTGATTTTAATATTTACAGCAATTATTTTTTCAAACTCTGTTAATAATAAATTTCTGACTAACTGGGATGATCAGGATTATGTCATTAATAATAATGACATAAAAGACCTTTCAAAACAAAATATTAAAAAAATTTTTACTAACTTTTATGAAGCTAATTATCAACCTGTTACAATGTTGTCTTATGGCATTGAATATAAATTTTTCA
>CAZOSY010000380.1:0-2174 GCA_964582565.1 uncultured Bacteroidales bacterium
GAATCTCATAATATTTAGAAACGACTTTATCTGAATTTTTAAATTTAGTCGGACAATAGTGTAATTTTTTAAGGTATTTGTTTTTATTTATATCAATAGAAATCAAGTAGAGACAAGGTGCATATCATCTCTACGGAAAAGCTGACAATTACAACATTACCTCACAACAGAAATTTTATTTCTCATTGTTCCATCTTCTTTTGTTTGGATATTCAAATAATAAACACCTGATTTATATTTGGATAAATCAATTACAAATTTTCCTGTGTTTATCTTTTTACCTTTTATTGTATATACAACCTGACCAAGCATATTGGATAAAAATACTTTTTCTATTTTCCTAAAAAACTGCACTGGCCATAACGGCAGTCTGTCTAAAAATCTAAATTTTTATTTTTTTTAAGAATATTAATTAACTAAATACCTGTCTTACAATATTTTATGTTTTTTTATATTAGCCAAAAAACTAATTTAAAATAATTTTAAACAATCTAACGGTCCGGCGGTTGCTGTTCGGTGACGATATTTCACCACAAAACTTTCAACAAAATTATACATTTTTCAATTACTTACATCACTTTCCCCCGTGCCACTTCACGCCACTGACAGTAACCGCCTGTTATGGGCTGGTTAAATTTACTGCCTGTTGTAGAAGCTGATTATTGACCTTATTATTTCCATTAATTTCTTATGGTAAAGTACCGTGTGCTTCTGCTGAACTTGGCCATTCAGCACTTGCAGACGCTAAAGAAGTTCCATCATATTTTATATATAGAGAAACATATTGTGTATATCCTCCTGTCGCGCTTGGTGGTTTACATTGAATAGAAACATAATCCCCTGTAGATGCAGTAAATGACGTGGTCCAATCAGATGACACTTGAGATGAAGGGAGATTAACCGTTTGAGTGTATGTAGTTCCGCTTTTTACATAATAAATTGTAAATTGCGATAACGGTTTTCCTATACAAGTAGCTTTATATTCCACAGTATAAGTTTTTTTCGCTGGATTCGATGGAGTAGTGTCGTCATCTTTTTTACAACTTGATAATTGAAAGTCCCACGATAACAAGACAAGTAAATGTAATTTGGATTAGTTTTTTCATTATAAAATAATTTTGTTTGCCCCAATCCCAAAAGCAGTTAATAAATTAATTCGATTAAAATAAAAAAGCGTGGAACTGTAGCTTATCCAAACAAGAGGTATCACCAAATACCTAAATCGTCAAATAAGTAAGCCCACGCTATTGCGTGAGCGTATCACTTATTATTCTTGACGATTATTGAAAAATGGTGATTTTCTTGTTTAAGAATAAAAGCTAACGCTTTTTTATGTTGATTTTAATAGTTAGTGCCTGCACGAAAACAAATAATATTTTCTTATATTTATTGTCATTCCGAATTTATTTCGGAATCTGATTATCAAGTTATTATAGATTCTGAAACAAGTTCAGCACAAGTTATTGAAACAAGTTCAACATAAAGTTCAGAATGACAAAAAGTATTGTTTTTGTGCAAACAATAGTTAGTTTTTTTTTGTGTTAATTAACCTCCTTTCTTGTTTATAGTTTAAAAATTTATAAATTTTTATATACATCTTTTCTTTGAGCAATTTTAAATATCTCAACAGTTAATATATCATAAACTATAGAATAAATTATCCTATAATTACCTGTTCTTATACGATATATATCTTTATATTTTTTTATTTTTTTACATCTATTAGGTCGTGGATTTTTTTCTAAATCAGAAATTATCCTCCTAATTTTTAATTCTTCGGTTTTTGAGAGCTTTCGTAAATCTTTTATTGCTGATTTTTTATAAAACACCCTATACATTAGTCTTGCTATTAGGTTTTCTTTCTTTATCAAGTAATTTCCCTACTTCTTCCATTGGAATACTTTCTTCATTTTTTCTTAATTCTATATCAATTATATCTTCCAGTTCCTCCAGATATTCTATATAATCTTTTCCTATATAGGATTTGTTTTTTAAATTAATCATTAAAGCTATTCGTTCGCCTTTATCGTTTGTTACAAAGTTTAGTCCTTTCATAATTATATTGTTTTAATTTTTAATTGCTTTTGTTTAATAAACTCCTTTCTGTTTTAAATTTTTCAAAATACAAATATGATAAATTTTTGTCTAAAAGATTTTAAAACTGTAAATATACA
>CAZOSY010000381.1:0-2167 GCA_964582565.1 uncultured Bacteroidales bacterium
ACAAAAGACAAAAGACAAAAGACAAAAGACAAAAGACAAAAGACAAAAGACAAAGGACAAAGGTATAAGGATATAAGTAAAAAGATTTATGTTTTGAACTATATGCTTTTCTGTAACAAAAATTATTTTTGACTTAACATAGTAAATTTTCTGACAAGCTTATGAACATATTATATATCTCTTACGATGGTATGACAGACCAGCTTGGACAATCACAGGTGATACCTTATCTTATTAGACTCTCAAAAAAGCATACAATAACTCTTATAAGCTGCGAAAAAAAGGACAAACTGTATCAGGATAATAATGAAACGAAAAATATATTAAAAAACAGCAAAATAGATTGGCATCCTGTCATATATACTTTAAAGCCACCCATACTCTCAACAATATATAATATAAAAAAAATAAAAA
The DNA here is from genome assembly GCA_964582565.1 of uncultured Bacteroidales bacterium. Taxonomy (GTDB): domain Bacteria; phylum Bacteroidota; class Bacteroidia; order Bacteroidales; family CAZZDX01; genus CAZZDX01. The sequence continues at coordinate 415 of CAZOSY010000381.1, forward strand.
ATAAAATTTTTAAATTAAATAATCTGCATCAAATAGAGATAGTCCATTGTCGCAGTTATATACCGGCTCTTATTGGCTTATATCTGAAGAAAAAACTAAACATAAAATTCATTTTTGATATGCGTGGCTTTTGGCCAGACGAAAGGATAGAGAGTAACTTATGGAACATAAAAAATCCTGTATTTAAAATTATTTATACTTTTTTCAAGCACAAAGAAAAAAAATTCCTTTCTCAAGCCGATTATGTGATAAGTTTGACACAAAATGCAAAAAACGAAATTCTTAAAAGGAAAGATATTTCTACTCAACCTGTTCCTATCAAAGTTATACCTTGCTGCGTAGATACAGTTCTTTTTTCTGAACAAAATGTGAATATTCAAAAAAAAAAATATTATAAAAAAATATTTAACATAAGCGAAAATGATTTTGTCATCTCTTATCTAGGTTCTTTAAGCACATGGTATATGCCTGAACAAATGCTGAAATTTTTTAAACAAATTACTCTAAAGTATCATAATGCCAAACTAATGTTCATAACAAAAGAACCTGAAAAATTAATCCTCAATTTATTAAAAAAAAATAATATTTCTGATAAGAAAATTATTATTATTCAAGCCAGACGCAATGAGGTTCCTGTTTTGCTTAGTTTAAGCAAAGTATCTATTTTTTTTATTAAACCTGTTTTTTCAAAAAAAGCATCTTCACCAACTAAAATGGGAGAGATTATGAGTATGGGAATACCAATAATCTGTAATGCAGGAACAGGTGATACTGATAAAATTATTAATGATACTAAAACAGGTTTTATTATTGACAAATTAAATAATGATGAATATGGTAAAGCTATTGATAGTATAGAATCATTATTATCAATTTCTCATAAAAAGATAAGAGAGACAGCAATAAAATATTTTTCTATTGACAAAGCAATAGAATCTTATAATAATATATATGAAATAGTAGGGGAGAAATAGCTATAAATTACAGGGATAAAGGAAATTAAAAAACTAAAACTGGAGACAGGAAGCGTGCACTAGTTTTAAATTAATAATTTGTCATAAAAAAGAGTTATTCTTATAAAAATACTTTACACCGGCTTTTGAATTTGGCAATGATTATTTTGATAGCGGTTTCTTATCAGATGACAATTTTTTAGTATCTTTTTTGCTTAAAGCAATCCAGTTAGTATAACAAGTGGAATTTGGAATAAGAAATTTTGTATCACCACCATCAAGTTGAGTATATCGCAGGTTTATATCTGTAACTATGCCTTCACAACCAGCTACCTTTATTTTATCACCATAACGAAACGGATGGTAAAATAATATTAATATTCCGGACAAAAAATTTGATAAGGCATCTTTAAGTGCAAGTCCCAGTGCAAACCCTGTTAATCCCAAACCGGCAACCATTGCCGTTACATCAACACCTAATGTGCCAAGTGCTGTAATAAGTCCAATAATAATAATTACAACTTTTAGTGTAGAACCAATTAATTGAAAAATCTTTATTTTATCCTTATCTTTATCTGCTTTATGTCCAAGTTTAACAACAATTTTCTTAAAAATCAATGCTACTACATAAAAAGCAAGAAAAATAATTGTTGATATAAGTAATTTCGGTGAAAAGGATATAATCTTTTCCACTAAATGAACAAATATTTCATTTGTTATTTTAATCATTTTATATTGTATATATTATCACTAGTGTCCGACTAAATTTAAAAATTTAGGTAAAATCGTTTCTAAATATT
>CAZOSY010000382.1:0-2114 GCA_964582565.1 uncultured Bacteroidales bacterium
TTTGCCATAATGATTGTTTTTTGTTCAATCCTTTTAGGATTGAAGATGAATACTATGTAGTTTGTAACCATAGGTTTCACCTATGGTTATTTACCCCGTTGGATATTATCCTACGGGGTGAAAATTAAATCCCTTTCGGGATTTTTTAATCATCACTTTGTTAATCTGTTGAATATGTGTAATTTACAAACTTTTTGGATAAATTTGTGAATTATTCAGGTTAAAAACATAAATTTTGGTTAAATTTTATTTTTTTAGAATTTTTAGAATTAGTATTAAAATAATATTATTTTTGTAAAATTATGAATATAGTAAGACAAAATAAAACTTCAAGATTATTAGAAAAAAATTTAGGAGAAATTTTTCAATTAGAGAGCAATAACCTTTTTGGAGGAGCTTTAATAACTGTTACTAAAGTTGTATCTTCTAAAGACCTTTCAATTGTTAAAGTATATATCAGCTTATTTGATACAAAAGATAAGGATAAATTATTTTCAGAAATTGTTAAACATAGAAAAATAATCAGATACAAATTAGCTTATAAAGTCAAAAATCAACTTAGGATAGTTCCTGATCTTGAATTCCATATTGACGATTCTTTAGATTATATTTATAGTATTGAAAATTTGTTAAAAAAGTGATATATAATAGACCATTTAATAAATAAGAATATTGTTTTTTCCTTTTTACATAGCTAAAAGATATTTTTTTTCTAATAGGTCGCATAATATAATCAATGTGATTTCTGTAATATCTGTTGTTGGCATTACTATTGGGACAATGGCTCTTATAATAGTTCTTTCTGTATTTAATGGTTTTGAGGGATTGGTAGTATCGCTTTTTTCTTCATTTAATCCTGATATAGAAATAACTGTTAAACAGGGAAAGACATTTAATAATCAGGAAATACAATACAAAAAAATAAAAAAAATTCCAGGAATAGCTTATTATACTGAAATTGTTGAAGAAAATGTTCTTTTAAAATATAAATCAAAACAATATATTGCAACAATAAAAGGTGTTGGAAAAAACTATCAAAAAATGACAAGGTTGGATACTATGTTAATTGATGGTGTATTTGTATTAGAACAGGGCAAAAAAAATTATGCTATAGTTGGTCAGGGCGTTGCATATTATTTAGATATTAATTTGAATGATTTTTATAATACTATATCTGTTTATGTTCCTAAAAGGTCTAAATCTGTAATTTTATCTCCCACACAGGCTTTTAATAATAAAAATATACCTGCTTCCGGAATATTTTCAATACAACAGGATATTGATTCAAAATATATTATTGTCCCTCTCAGATTTGCACGCAAATTACTTGATTACACAGCAGAAGTAACTTCTGTTGAAATAGGACTAAGTCCTGATGCAAACAAAGATGAGGTTCAACAGCAAATACAAAAGATAGTTGGAAATAAATTTTTAGTTAAAAATCATTTTCAGCAACAGGAATTGTTATATAAAATTATGAAATCAGAAAAAATGGCTGTTTTTCTGATTCTTGGATTCATATTACTTATTGCAACATTTAATGTAGTTGGCTCATTGACAATGCTAATTCTTGATAAAAGAAAAGATATATCTTTTTTGTGGAGCATGGGAGCAGACAGCAAACTTATTAAAAAAATATTTTTAATTGAAGGATTACTTATATCATTATCCGGCACTTTTTTAGGGCTTATTTTAGGTGGAACAATTTGTTGGATTCAGGAAAAATATGGAATTATAGGAATAGATGGAGAATCTTTTATTTTAACATCTTATCCTGTTAATATGCAAATAATGGATTTTATCTATGTATTATTAATAGAATTTATAATAGCACTTGTTGCAACATGGTATCCTGTAAGACAAATTTCTAAAAAATATTTATATAAAAATTTAACTTTTAATAAAAGATGAATCCACTCCAAAAAGTAGATATTTGCCTATTTGTCATTCTGAACTTGTTTCAGAATCTATTGATATTATTGAAATTAGAGATTCCGAACTAAATTCGGAATGACATAATTTTGTCTTTTCGGAGTGGATTCAAAGATAGGATTAAAAATTTTTAACTTTATGAACAGATACTATATAGAATTTGTTCATAAAGTCATTAGAAA
>CAZOSY010000383.1:0-2109 GCA_964582565.1 uncultured Bacteroidales bacterium
CTCCAAATTTTTAAGAAGTCTGAATTTTTTAGTTTATGAATTATTCAGGTTAAAAAATAATTTGCTGAATTTATAAATAAAAAATATATATATTTGCCAAATTAAATCTAAACCATTAATTAAATAATTATGAAAATTAAATTACTGATTTTGTTTTGGCTGTTATCAGGAGTTTTATTTGGACAAAAAACTGACTATAAGACAGCTATTAACTTATTACAAAAAATTAAAGCAAGTGATTATCCTGAATCAAATGCTATTATGATAAAAAATACCGAAACCACCATTAACAAACAATGTCTTGGCAATAATGAAACCGAGGCCTATACTAAAATCTTAACAGAACAAGGGAAAAAAGAAAATAGTATGGTTTATTTTTATTATGATTCTGATTATGATACTGTAGAAATTAAATTGATTGAAATCATTAAACCGGACGCGAGCAGAACAAAACTTGACCCGTCAAAAATTCTTAAAAAAATAAGTATAAGCTCGCTTACAGGATTTTCAAATATCTATAAAGAAACAGCATGGCTCTTAATAGGTTCTGTTCCAGACATTGAAGTTGGTGATATTATCCATAAAATTTCCAATGATATTACTCATAAAACATATATGGCTCATAATTTCTTTGATAAAATTAATGTTGAAAATTATAACAGTATATTAAAATCTTATTATATTTTAAATGCTCCTAAAGAACTTAAAATCAATGTTATTCATATAAATAAAAAAGATGAACCTATAAAATTTGAAGAAAAAATTAACGGAGACATTAAATCATATATCTGCACATTTGACTATATTCCACAAATTATTTATGAGCCAAATATGGACAACAGCGATTTGTTTGCATATTATATTATGCTTACAACTGTTGACAAGTGGGAAGATATTTCTACATGGTATTACGGATTAGTTAAGGGTCATTTGAATACAAATGAAGCTATGCAGAACAAAGTAAAAGAGCTTACTAAGGATGCTAAAACAAAAGAAGAAAAAATAAATAATATTTTCTACTGGACTGCACAAAAAGTCAGATATCTTGGTGTTGACAAAGAAAAAAATCGTCCCGGACTTGAACCACACGATGTTACTTATACTTTTGAAACCCGTGGTGGTGTATGTCGTGATAAAGCAGCTTTGTTAGTTGCTATGTTGCGTTTGGCAGGAATCCCTTGCGACCCTATTTTGATTTCAATAGGTTCTAAATTAAATTACAAAGCACCTTCTATGATGTTTAATCATGCTGTTGCTGTAAGTTATGATGAAAATGGTGAACCCGAATATTTTTTAGACCCGACAAGCGAAACAACAAAAGACCTTTTCCCTCAATATGAGGAAGATAATACATATATTATTGCCCGTAAACAAGGAGCAGACCTTAAAGTTGTTCCAATATCACCGGCAAGCAGAAACAATACAAACATTGACTTAAAAATATCTGTTGATAAAGATAATAATGCCAATGGCTCAATAAAAGTAACATATTCAGGTCTGGCTGATACATTTATTCGTGCCAAATTAATGAAAAGTTCACGAACCAAAAGAAAAGAACTTCTTCAAAAACTTATTTCAAATATTAACCCCGGTGCAATAATCAAAGAATATAAAATATCAAAAGCAAAGGATAAAACTACTAATATTTATATGACAGCCGAATTTGAAATTCCGGAATATGTAAATTATGACAAACCATATTCTTTTATCCCTTTTGAAGCATCAAAACTATCTTTGTCATTTATTTACGAAAGAGAAATGAAAACTTTTAGTTTGTCAGAACGCAATTATCCTTTTAAACTTAACAATACTTTTAGTGTGGATATAAACGAAAATATTTCTTTTGCAAGTCCTGTTGCTGAAATATCAATACCTGAAAATATTAATTTTGACTATAAAGGATTTAAATTGTCAAGCACAGGAAAATTATCAAAAGATAAAAAACAGGCAAACATAAAAGTATCATTTGACGCAGAAAAAATTCACTTTTTAAAAGATGATTATAAAGACCTGAAACTAAAATTGTCAGAATTAGAAAAACTTGAAAAGCTTTATATAATAAGTAAAATAAAAGAATAATTATTTTCAGGACAATAGGATTACGAATTA
>CAZOSY010000384.1:0-2108 GCA_964582565.1 uncultured Bacteroidales bacterium
CAAATTTATTATTAATTTTTTAAGAAAAAAATACCCTATCAACAGAATTATAATTTTTATAATTTTGTTAACAAGCTTTTAAACAGTCAAAACCCGTAAGTTTTAATTCACTTTAGGTAAATTAATTTATTAATTACATATAAGTAATAAAGATACATATATGCATTTAAAACTATAAAGATAATACTTTTTTTGTTATAAGTCAATGTTTTTTTAAAAAAAGTTTAATAAAAAGTTTAAAAAAGATTATGATTTTATTTATAAACATTAAATAAAACAATGATTTAACGTATATTTTTTATTGTATAAATTTATAAATTAAATTATTAGTGTCCGACTAAAAATAAAATTAGAACTTATAATAGTAGATTCCTCACTCCGTTCGGAATGACAGTTAATTGTTTTTAGGTGGGGAAAGAAAGGTGTTTCGCCTTAGGCGAAACACCTTTCTTTCTCCATAATATATTAACCAAAATTGTCATTCCGAATGGAGCACATTCACTACGTTCAGTGTAAACTCCGCAGAATGAGGAATCTCAAGATAAATTAAAATAGGGTAACCTTTAAAATACTATTTTATGTAGCACCTCAAAATAATATTTTGCCTTTTATATGCTCCTGTATGTCAATAATTTTTGAATTAATATCTTCAGAAATTTTAGAAACAAAAATCAAACTTACAAAAATCAAGGTAATAACACTACTACGAATAATAATATCAATAATAAAATTATGAAATTCAGGTATTATATAACTGATAAAGTATGCAAAAAGTCCTATTAATAGTGCTATAAGATGATTTTTGTTATATGGTTGCATTTTAAACTTTTTATATAATAAAAAATATCTCATTATTGCAAATAATAATACAGACAAAGCAGAAGCTATAGCTGCTCCTGTTAATCCCCAAATAGGAATAAATATATAATTTGTAATAATAATTAATGCTGCAAAAATTGCTATAAAAAAAGTCTGTATTTTATAATATTTTGAATTTACAATAATGGCACCACTCACTCCTGACAACATATTTAACAGGTTAGCAAGTCCAATAAAAAATATTACATATTTACCTGCTATATACTCTTTTGGCAAAAAATCAAAAATATTATTTATATTAACCCATATTCCAAAAAATATTAATAATGCAATGATAAACTGATTTAAAGTGCTTTTATAATAAATAGCACTAATTGTCTTTGTATCATTTGTTTTCCATGCATCAGCAATAATAACAGAAGATATTTTTATAAGAGTACGAGAAGGAATCATTATTAATGCTCCAAAATAAAAAGTGATTGAATAAATACCTGTTGCTTTTAAATCAATCATTGAATTTACCATATATTTGTCTATATTCATAGCTAAAATACCACTAAATCCTGCTATTATTCCAAAAAAAGAAACACTCTTCATTGTCTTTTTTAATTCTTTGGAAGAAAAGTCCAACTGAGGTCTTAAGCTAAATTGTCCTCTTACCATTAATATAATAGAAATAATAACTGCTGGCAAACATAAAGCTGATATATAAGCAAATACAAATACACTAAAATCTATAAGTTTTAAAAAATATATAACTATAATTAATGTATTTAATATTCTGAATACAATTTCTTTAAGAAAAGTTCCCAAAACAGCATCATACAACACTTTGTTGTAGTTATCCAGAATATTAAATATAAGAGTAAAAAATATTAAAGGCAATAAATAATAGATATATTCAGTAAAAAGAGGTGATTTTTCAATGTTTTGTGCAATAAGATATGGCTGAACAACAAAAAATATTATTGCTGATAAAGAAAAGCCGACCATTGCTACTGTTAATGCAATAAACAAAAATCCATGATGCTTGTTTTTATCATCTCTGAAAAAAGTAAATAATTTTGTTGTAACATTATTAAAGCCCAAACTTGAAAACTGTGCAAAGATTAAAGAAATTGCAACCAAAAGGTTTATTAATCCTATTTGTGCAGAAGATAAAATTACAGGTGAGAGTATTCCTATATTTATAAATCCGATAAGAGTCCCAATATACGAATAAATAGTCCCTTTAATAGTTTGTTTTTGAATAATGCCCAATTTATTTCTGTTTTTATATTAAATTAAAA
>CAZOSY010000385.1:0-2106 GCA_964582565.1 uncultured Bacteroidales bacterium
TATTTTAATATATTTTAGTAAGAAAAGATAAAAGATTTTAAGCTACTTTTAGTTTTGTGATGCTTGTTTTTTTTAATTTTTTTTCAATGTAAGATTTAGTAATTTTAAGTTTTTTTATTTTATTATTTGAGGGCAGTTCAAACATAGCATCAGTCATAATTGCTTCGCAGATAGAACGTAATCCTCTTGCTCCTAATTTAAAATCAATAGATTTATCAGCAATAAAATCAAATACATTATTGTCAAAACTTAAATTAATATTATCCATCTGAAATAATTTAGTATATTGTTTTATTATAGAATTTTTGGGTTCTGTTAAGATTTTTTTCAGGTCATTTTTATTAAGCAGGTTTAGATAAGCTATTACAGGCAGGCGTCCTACGAGTTCGGGTATTAATCCATATTTTCTTAGGTCTTGTGGTGCTGTATATTGCAAAAGATTGTTTTTATCAATTTTTTCTCTTTTTATATCAGTATTATATCCGATTATATTAGTTTTTAGTCGGGAAGCTATTTCTCTTTCAATACCACTAAAAGCTCCGCCGCAGATAAAGAGTATATTTTGAGTATTAACCTGTATCATTTTTTGTTCGGGATGTTTTCGTCCGCCTTGAGGAGGCACATTGACAATAGCTCCTTCCAAAATTTTGAGTAGTGCTTGTTGAACGCCTTCGCCTGATACATCTCTTGTTATTGAAGTACTTTCACTTTTGCGTGATATTTTATCAATTTCGTCAATAAAAACAATACCTTTTTCAGCGGCATCTACATCATAATCAGCTACTTGCAGTAATCTGACAAGTATATTTTCAACATCTTCTCCTACATAGCCGGCTTCGGTAAGCGTGGTTGCGTCGGCTATACAAAACGGGACATCTAACATTTTAGATATTGTTCGTGCCATTAATGTTTTGCCTGTTCCTGTCTCTCCTATAAGTATGATATTTGATTTTTCTATTTCTACTTGGTCCTTGGTTTTTTTATACAGAGAATTTATTCTTTTATAATGATTATATACAGAGACGGCTATAATTTTTTTAGCATTATCTTGTCCAATTACATATTGGTCAAGGTGTTTTTTTATTTCAACAGGTTTTGGTAGTTTTATGTAAAAATCTTTTTTATTTTTTTTTTGATGTATTTCTTGTTTTACAATGGCGTTGGCTTGTTCAATACATTTATCGCATATATTTGCTGATTGTCCGGTAAATAATATATTAACATGATTTCTGTCTTTTCCACAAAAGGAACATCTGTCATTATTTTTTTTCATAGTAAAATTTTTTTGTATATTATCTGCTTATATGTTGATAAATGGAAGATTTTTATTTGTTTTTACTAATTATTTTTTTACCTTTTACAAGAACTTCATCTACTATTCCATATTTTTTTGCTTCTTCTGATGTCATCCAAAAGTCCCTGTCAGAGTCCTTCCATATTTTTTTGTAGGGTTGTTTAGTATGAAAGGCAAAGATTTCGTATAGTTCTTTTTTTATTTTTTGTATTTCCCGTGCAGTAATTTCTATATCAGATGCTTGTCCTTGTACGCCTCCCATAGGTTGATGTATTAATATTCTGGAATGTTTTAGAGCAGAGCGTCTGCCTTTATCTCCTGCACATAGTATTACAGCAGCCATAGAAGCAGCGGTTCCCGTGCAAATAGTTGAGATAGATGAAGAAATATATTGCATTGTATCATAAATTCCAAGTCCTGCATATACAGAGCCACCCGGAGAATTGATATATATTTGAATATCTTTTTTGGCATCTGTTGATTCAAGAAATAATAATTGTGCCTGGATGATATTTGCCACATAGTCGTCAATAGGAACCCCAAGGAAAATGATTCTATCCATCATAAGACGGGAAAAGACATCCATTGTTGCAATATTTAATTGACGTTCCTCAATAATAGTAGGTGATATATAACTATTGTTATATATATTATTATATTCAGCAGAATATTTATCAAGAGTTATACTGCTGATGCCCCTGTCTTTTATTGCATATTTTTTAAATTCATCTTTATTCATAATAAAAATTTTATATTGTTAATATTTTTTTAATTATAATCTTTAATAAATTTATTTTTTATTGTTAGAATTT
>CAZOSY010000386.1:0-2103 GCA_964582565.1 uncultured Bacteroidales bacterium
TGAAATTTAACACATTGGAACTTGGGTATTGATTAGGTTAATTAGGTCAATTAGAAATTCATAAAAAAAATTGTATAAAAACTAATAACTAATTATAGAAAATATACTGTGAATGGTTACAAATAATTTAATTAATTTGAATTATTCATAAATTTTTATGAAGAACAAAAATCTCATATTATTATTTTTTTTGGTTCTTATAACAATATCTAATTTATTGTTGGCACAGGATAACAAACTTTTAAGAGTTGAGATAGAAGCAAAATCAGGTTCTGATTCGTATAAAATAATTCCTTTTGGCAAAAAAGGTGTTGTATTATTTTATGAAAGCAATGAAATAAATAATTCCAATAACAAGAAATGGTTTTTTACTTTATATGATATTAATTTTAAACAGGTATGGTCAAAAGAATTTCTTGTCAGCCTAAGACGGATGAATTTTACAGAATTTGATTATGACAAAGATTTTATTTATTTATTTTTTAAAAAATCATACAAAAATTCTCAAAAAACAGATTTCCAAATATTAAAATTAGAAGTTGATAATGGCTCTATCAAAGAAATAAATGGACAAGTAAAATCAAAAGTTGTTTTAACAAAGTTTAAAGTAATTGGTAATACTGCCTTTATTGGTGGGCGAACACAACCTAAACAAATTCAGTCCTGTTTGCAAATCTGCTTTAGCATTACATTAATACCTTTGATAACAGGTCTAAACATAATAAAATATCACCCTGCTCTATATGCAATAAATTTGCTGTCAGGTAATATAAAAGAAATAAACAAAAGATATAAAGGACAAGCTTATATTGAAAATTTACAAGCAGATAAAAAAAGAAATATTATTAATGTAAGTATTAAAAATTATATTCCGCGAAACCATAATATTATGCATATCAATGAGTATGACCCTGAAGGGAATGAATTAAATTCCATAATCTTAAAAGTGATGGATAATAAAAGAAAACTTAATACCGGAAAAATTGTATCTGTCAGCGAAAACGAAAAATTAATAATAGGAACTTATAATAACAAAACAAAAGCATTAAAAGCCAACCCTGCTTTTGTAGGTTTTAATGAAAACTCAACAGGTATATACTTTGCCAAAATCATAAATAATCAACAAAAGTTCATAAATTTTTATAACTTTTCAGAATTTAAAACCTTTTATAATTATATAAATCAAAAAAGAGCTTTTAAGATAAAAAAGAAAGCAAAAAGAAAAGAACTGAAAGGTAAAGAGCTTTCTTTTGATTATCAGTTACTAGTGCACGACATTATTCACAAAAACGGACAAAATATTATGATAGCCGAAGCATATTATCCTGAATATCATACTGTTTACTATACTAATTATGATTATTATGGACGGCCTATGACATCATCTTATAATATTTTTGATGGATACAGATACACAAATGCTATTATAGCCTGTTTTGATGAAAATGGAAAATTATTATGGGATAATAGTTTTAAAATCTGGAATATATTAACTTTTTATTTAAAAGAAAGAGTTAAAGTATTGTTTGATAATGATGATATTATACTTACATATAGTAGTGAAGGAAAAATAATATCAAAAATTATAAAAGGGAATGAAGTGATTCAGGGAAAAAAAAGTATTAAAATAGAAACACTTAATAAAAACGATGAAGTTAAGCGCAATTTCTCAAGTGATATTGATTTCTGGTATGATAATTATTTTATTACTTATGGTTATCAAAAAATAAAAGATAAATCAAAAGGAAACAGAAGAACTGTTTTTTATTTTAATAAAATTGCTTTTCAATAATTGATAAGACAAAAATATATGTTCTTTCTTAATTATTTTATTTTAAAAATTTTTAAGAGATAAAATTTGTAGGATATTAAGTTTTGTCGGAGTGGCAGGACTTGAACCTGCGACCCCTTGCACCCCATGCAAGTACGCTAGCCAACTGCGCCACACCCCGTAATTTTTTACAAATTTACATAAAAAAATTTATTTATACACAAGTAATATAAAAAAAACGTAGGTAACGGTCAAGGCTATGTGCCTGTTGATTATCATTTTAACGGTCTTTTCTTAATCATTCCTCCTTTTGCATCTTTTATACTATGCAT
>CAZOSY010000387.1:0-2095 GCA_964582565.1 uncultured Bacteroidales bacterium
AAGAAGATATTACTACACCTGCCGGAACATTTGAGTGTTATAAAATATCGTACGACATATCAACCAAAATGTTAATTACTATAAAAGCAAATACTGTTGAATGGTATGCAAAAAATATTGGAGTGGTTCGGTCAGAATCATATAACAAAAAAGGGAAACTGACAGGATATACCGTGCTAACAGGATTTCAGAAATAATGAAAAAATACATTTTAGCTCTCGATTCGGGTACTACCAGTAAAACAGGGCAATTCTTTTCGACCATTCAGTATAACAAATAACAGCAAGATATAAATTTGATTTGTTATATGTAACCATAACCTCTGTTTGGGAAGCAGCATAGCCGGTATCTGTTGGCAAAACACGGTGAAAATTAGCGGCTCGTTTTGCAATTGTCCATGGTTCTTCATCGGTTATACCATCAATAACAATCTCTGATGTGGTTTGATGGATATGAATACAATAGGCATCACGGTTAACGGAATTAACCTGACCAAAAAGTGGGGAACATACTATTGGAATGATGATTAAAGGGAAAGCAATAAAAGATGATTTCATGAAATTATTTTGAGAAAGTTACATAGTTTTAAATAACAATCCCATCACTGGGGCTATAATCATTTATTTAGATAACTAATGATTAATGTATTTCAAGTTTCAAGACGGTGTTTGTGAAACAGTTGTCTTCCTTTATTTATTACAGTCCTGTTTTTTCCTGTTAATTCAGTTATTTGGTAAAGTGATTTACCATTAATTGAATTTAAAATAATCATCGCTCTGTCAGGTATTATCTTATTGCTGCTCGCGAAACATTTCGTTTACTTTGTTTACGAAATGTTTCAGAATCCTACTGTGGTAAAAAATGGTATATTAAAGTGGCTAAAAAAAAATACTCGTAAAACGACTTTGGAGTTGGGTTACAAGTAATAATACGAAGGATGAAATATTATCTTTATTATTATTATTATTTTGATCTCTGATAGAAAAAGATTCCACTGCCAACAACTACAATCCCAATAACAACATAAATAATCCAGGAAGTATCTCCTGATTCTTCCGGTTCCATTTCTTCTTCCTCTAAAGGTGTATAAAAAACCGGGTCCAAGTCATCAATCGAGACGGAATCGTTTATAGCCAGCTCTTCTTCTGTAAGATACTGAATGGTATCCTGCGGAATTGCTTTTACCAAATCAATCTCTGCCATTAAAAACACAAAAAACACGATAAGAATACAAGTTAAATATTTCATTATAAAAGTATTAAAAATTTATCATTCAAAATTATAAGTTAAATAAACAGTTTTAAAAATATTCCCAAAGAAATTTTCCAAAAAGCAAATTTTCTTAAATAAACAACAAAAATACGCAAAGTTATCGCAACAAAATGGAAAAATTAATAAACTATTTCAAGAAGGGAAGAAAACAGGTGTAATATTTTAACTAACCAGTCGGCCGTTCACAGTTCACAATCAGCAATTACTCTTGCAATGAATATTTATCACGTCATCAAGAAATTTCCTAAAGATGTAATTTATTTATTGATCACTCAGCTATGAAAATCTTCAGGATCTGTTTGTTCAAATATTGGTGAAAGATATCGTAAACATTTGTATAAAGACCATTTAGCATGTAAGATTTCTGATTCAGATATAGAAAACACTGAAACTCAGATTTGGCCTGGTATAAATAGCCTGATCTTTAGTTTACCAACTGCCGAATTAAAAATATAAAATATAATGAGATTAACTATTCCAGGCATTTCAAACTTAAGACACTGAATAATTACTAAATTTTATTATGATAATTTCAATTTTTTTTTAAATTTTTTTCGGTGTAGTTCAAATATCTTTTTGCCAATTCGGTTTTACCTATCCTTTTGTAATAATTTCCCAGTGTAATTAGTGCTGGTTTGTATCCGGGATTTATTCCAATACATCTTTTCAGGTTTTTGACAGCAAGTTGATTTTTTCCTGTGTCAAAATAAACCATAGCAAGACCGACATATGAAGGAAAATGCTTGTAATTATATTCAAGATTTCTTACATATAATTTAATTGCTTCATTAGTTTGACCATCAATATATAGGATTTTAGCCAA
>CAZOSY010000388.1:0-2081 GCA_964582565.1 uncultured Bacteroidales bacterium
GCCTAAGGCGGACTTAATAATAGCCACATAGTGGCGAACTGCTTATAGCACAATGGGTTATAATAAATTTGAAAGTGCCCCGTAGAGCCTGTCCCGAACTTGATTCGGGATACTACCTGTATTATATTTATCCCGTTGGATAATATACTACGGGATTTATATAATTTCCTAAAATATATCGAACAATAGTGATATACAATATTAAAAATGAAAATTAACAAAAAAAGAGTGTTCTTTTTCCTGATAATAATTTATATAATTCTTGTTTCTGCTCAAACCTGTGGATTAATTATTTTTGGATTATCATCAGTTAATATAATAACTTCTGTATTATTTCTTGTAACAATTGGAATTTTTATATTTTATCTGTCCAAATTTTTGATGAGATTATTTTCATATAACAAAAACAAAAGGCAAAATATACGATTATCAATTTTTTCAACATTTTCAGCTCTTATTATTATTGAAGTATTTTTAAGAATATCCGGCATTAACGAAACATATATAGAAGAAATAAGTTTTTCTTATCATTCACAATATGATCCTTGTTATGAGCAAGGATGGTTTCATTTATGGACAGTAAATCACAATCTTAAAACTCCTGAATATAACTACAAAAGAACTATTAACTCAGAAATGTTAAGTGACAAAGAACACCCAAAATCAAGATACAAAGGAGAATATCGCATCATTGGATTAGGCGATTCTTTTACAGAAGGTTATGGCGCTCATAATGACTCAACATGGTTAAAATTTTTGGAAAGAAAAATAAATATAAGATATATTACTTATATAAATGCCGGAGCATGCGGAAGCGACCCTTTCTTTGAATATATATTATTAAAAAAACGACTTTTAAAATATAATCCCGACTTAGTAATTGTAGCAATCAATGCTTCTGATATAGATGACATTGTTTGCAGAGGAGGAATGGAAAGATTTATATCTGACGGAACTGTTAAATTTAAAAACGGACCAAAATGGGAATGGCTTTATGCAACAAGCTATATATCAAGATTGTTTATACATAATCTGTTCAAATATAACTATCTTCTTATGAAGGATAAACAAAAAAACTTAGAAGAAAAAAATTCTTTAAAACTTATTTATAACGTAATTTTGAAGTTTAATACACTTTCTGAAAATGAAAATTTTAAACTGCTAATAATCTTTAATCCCAATGATTACGAAATTACTAAAAAATATTTTGTATTTAAAAAAATGATTGAAAAATTAAATAATGAAACAAATATCAATGTCTTAGACCTGTTTGACTATTTTGTAAATCAAGCCGGTATTAATAACCAAAATGTATCTGATTATTATTGGAAAGAAGGCCATCATAATGCTAAAGGATATGAATTATTTGCAGACGGTGTAGAAAAAAAAATAATTGAAATGGGCATAATTGACTCTCTTGATTCTGTATATAATCAGGTTAAATATTATTAATATATTTGCAAAAACAATAAATAAAAATGAACAAATTTTTTTTTACTACAATTGTTTTTCTCTTTGTTGGTTTAATATGTTTTTCACAACATACTATTATAATGAGGTCAGGAGAAAAAAGAAAAGGTGTTGTAATGGAAATAAAATATGATACAGTAACTTTTATTACAGGACCTAATTTTAAAAACACTAAAATACCCCTTAAAGATATCAGTTCTATATTTTTTAATGAATATATTCCTTATAACGGCGAATTACTGGAAAATGACAAGATAAAAACTGTTAAATCCGGCAATTATACTATAAATTATGTATTGAAAGACAGAAAAATGACTATCATACCTAAAATATCTATTGGAACAGAAGATAAAGGTTCTGTTGTTGTACTTATTACTGTAGATAGATATGGAAATGTTGTATCATCTGAACCCGGATATGTTGGCTCTACTACAAGCAACAAATATCTTTATGCTAAAGCCAAATTCGCATCACAGGAAGCCAAATTTAATGAAAGTCCGTTAGGACCTTTAAAAACTAAAGGAACAATAACAATCACCTATTAACTAACTAATAATGGTTCAAAGAAAATATTAGGGGGACAATAGGTTTTATTGTAACCGTTCATAGAT
>CAZOSY010000389.1:0-2079 GCA_964582565.1 uncultured Bacteroidales bacterium
AGTTTAAAAATCAAACTATCTATTTAATACAATATTATTAAAAAGAAATTATGTGTGGAATTGTAGCGTATATTGGTTATCAGCAAGCATATCCTATACTTATCAAAGGTTTGCACAGGTTAGAATACAGAGGATATGACAGTGCAGGAGTAGCAATTATAAATGGGAAATTAAATTTACATAAATGTAAAGGTAAAGTATCTGACTTGGAAAATTTTGTAAAAGAAAAAGATGTGTCAGGAACTATTGGGATTGCTCATACAAGATGGGCTACACATGGAGAGCCGAACGATGAAAATGCACATCCGCAATTTTCCCAAAGCAAAAATTCCTGTATCATACATAATGGAATAATTGAAAATTATTATTCTTTAAAAGAATTTCTAATAACAAAAGGTTACAAATTTTCAAGTGAGACAGATACGGAAGTATTAATTAATCTTATTGAATATATTCAAATTAGTGAAAAAGTAGATATTGTTAAAGCTCTTCAATTGGCTTTAAATCATATTATTGGAGCTTATGCAATAGTAATAATATCAAAAGAAAATCCAAACACTCTTATTGCTGCCAAAAAAGGAAGTCCTCTTGTAATAGGCATTGGAAAAAATGAATATTTTATAGCATCAGACCCAACACCAATGGTAGAATACACAAAAAAAGTTGTATTTCTTGAAGATGAGGAAATAGCAATTATTAACAGAAATGGAGATTTGAAAATAAAAACCATAAAAAATAAAAGTAAAATTCCTTATATTCAAAAATTAAAAATAAATCTGGATACTATAGAAAAAAAGGGCTTTGATAATTTTATGCTTAAAGAAATTTTTGAACAATCACGTTCAATAAAAAACACTATGCGTGGACGTCTTAATTCTATAAGAGGTATTGTATCATTGGGTGGTATATCGGAATATGAGCAAAAAATAGTTCAAGCCAAAAGAATTATTATTATAGGTTGTGGAACATCATGGCATGCCGGGTTAGTTGGAGAATATCTGTTTGAAGAGCTTGTCAGAGTTCCTGTTGAAGTTGAATATGCTTCAGAATTTCGCTATCGTCATCCTGTTCTTTCTGAAGATGATATTGTTATAGCTATTTCTCAGTCAGGCGAGACCGCTGACACTATTGCAGCAATAAAACTTGCTAAATCAAAAGGTGCAACAATAATTGGAATTTGTAATGTTGTTGGCTCTTCACTCACAAGAATAACACATGCTGGTTCTTATACTCATGCAGGTCCGGAAATAGGCGTTGCTTCTACAAAGGCATTCACATCTCAAATAACTATATTAGCTATGATGGCTATATCAATAGCTAACAAAAAAGGAACTATTTCCAGAACACGTTACCATGAATTAATTAATGAGTTGAAAATAATTCCTAAAAAAGTCAAAAAGGTCTTAAAAATTAATGAACAGGTTAAAAATATTGCTAAAAATTTTATAAGCGCTCGTAATTTTCTGTATTTAGGAAGAGGATATAACTTTCCTGTTGCTCTTGAAGGAGCTTTAAAGCTTAAAGAAATATCATATATACATGCAGAAGGATATCCTGCAGCAGAAATGAAACATGGTCCTATAGCCCTGATAGACGAAGAAATGCCAATAGTTGTTCTTGCAACAAACAAAATTATTTACGAAAAAGTTATCACAAATATTCAGGAAGTTAAAGCAAGAAAAGGAATAATCATAGCCGTTGTTACTCAAGGAGATAAAACAGTAAAAAAACTTGCTGATTATATTATTGAAATCCCTGAAGTTGAAGAATTATTAAGTCCTTTATTATCAATTATACCACTTCAATTACTTTCTTATCATATAGCTATTATGAGAGGATGTAATGTAGATCAACCGCGAAATCTTGCAAAATCTGTTACTGTTGAATAATCTTGATAGCATAGTTTATACTTTGTATAGTTAGTATAATCTTAACGTAGCAAAGCTACAAACAAATAATAAGATAGTGGCAGTGGCAGTGGCAAGTAGCAGTAGCAGTAGCAGTGGCAGTGGCAGTGGCAAGTAGCAGTAGCAGTAGCAGTGGCAGTGGCAGTATAATCTATTATTTTGGGGTAAATTT
>CAZOSY010000390.1:0-2077 GCA_964582565.1 uncultured Bacteroidales bacterium
GATATTTTGCAGCCACTTGTAATAAAAAGTAATTATTAGAACTCCCCTTTATATATAAAACGTATTTTATTCATTTTTAATCTGAAATGATATTTCTCTTCTCCTTTTAAAATTTTTATATCTATACTTTTATAAGCTTCAAATGGCTTTTTTGCAATTTGTATTGATAATTTAAAAAATTTAGCAACAAATTTTTTATTTTGGGTATCTAAAAAATTTTCTACTTTTTTTGATATTATAACCTCAAACATTAATACCTCTTTTTTTTATATAATCAGTTAATTTAGTTGTTTCCCCCTTTTTAATTTCTTTAACAGCCCTGTTATAATCTTCTATATATTCTTTGTTTAATATTTCATCCTCTTCATTTATTTTTTTAATTTTTATTAATTTAGGTGATATAAGTTTTAAGAATTTATAAACTATTGGATAAATTTCTTCTTGTATTTCAAGTTTTACAATTTGCATTTTAACTTACCTCCATGTTTTTTTATGTTTTTTATGAATTGATATAACTTTTTGTGTATGCCAAATTTATGAACAATGGGTTGTTCCGACTTTTTGAAATTCAAGTCAGTAACATATTTTTTTAAAACTGTAAATATACATTTTTTTTTAATGTTTGCAAGTTTTTTTTATTATAATTTCAAACCCAACAGGTGCTGTGCGACCTGTCGGGAGGGGTGAATTAAATAATTATTTTTTGTTTTTATTGTTAGGGTTTGTGAAAAAATAACCTATTCATTTTGACTCGTTCTTTTGCTCTTTTTCTTCGTTACAAAATCCTTAAATAGCTGTGCTATTCGCAAATTATGTGCCTTGAAAAAGAACAAAATAACTTCGTCAATTCTATATACTTTATTTCTTCACAAGCCCTTAGCATTTAGATATTTTTGTTTCCACATTGTATTAACATCGTATTTTTGAATGTTTTCATCTTTTGTCAAAATTAATAAATTTTCATAAATTTCCTGAGAGATAATTATTCTATCAAAAGGGTCTCTATGGACATAATCTAATTTTAATAAAGTTTGAATATGTTCAAATGTTACTGGCAATATTTCTATGTCATTATTAATAAGAAAATCACTAATTTTATCAAATCCTCCTTGTAAATCAAGTTTACCTAATGAGTTTTTTATTGCAATTTCCCAAATACTTGCAATACTTATAAAACATTTGTTTTCAGCATCTTTAATAAAATTAATAATCTTATCAGGTAATGATTTATCTCCGTTAATAAACCAAATAAATGTGTGTGTATCAAGTAATAGATCCATATTTTTACATATATTCTTTAAAATCCTGTAAAGGTTCATCAAAATCAGGTTTCATTTTAAAAAACCCTTTTGCATATCCAAATTTTCTTTCTTTTATATTTTTTTTTGATTTCAGTTTTTGCCTTAAAAATTCAACAAAATCATAAACTTCTATCTTTAAATCTTTTGGAAGAGAATTAATTTGAATATATAATTGTAAATCTGTCATATCAAATCAATTTTAATTGGTTTAAAATTTTAAAATTGTAAATGCCGTAGGATATTATCCAACGGTATAAATATACAACTTTTTTAATGATTGTAATTTTTTTTTTATTATAATTTCAAATTTTTTTATGATAAGTCCTGTTTTATTGCTGTTTAAGCATAAAAAAATAAATAGTGCCTGCACGAAAACAAATAATATTTTCTCATATTGTCATTCCGAATAACGTCATCCTGAACTCGTTTCAGGGTTATTTCGGAATCTGATTATCAAGTTATTATAGATTCTGAAACAAGTTCAGAATGACAAAAAGTATTGTTTTTGTGCAGACACTAAATAAGTATAATTTTATTTATTTTTCTTCTATAAAAAGTGTTTCAAACTCAACAAGTGCTGTGCAACCTGTCGGGTGATTGGGCTAGCTGTCACAAGTTTGTAACTTATACCTGAAAAACAACAACGGACAACTGGTTGTTGGTCCAAGAGATTATAATAAACAATTATTAAATATTTATTATTCTAATATTTTTTTGCCAAATAATATTTTAATATAGTAAATAAAAATAATTTACTTTTGTCTGAATTTATTTAT
>CAZOSY010000391.1:0-2072 GCA_964582565.1 uncultured Bacteroidales bacterium
AATTTATTTTTATTGTATTGAAATAAACGGAACTATTCTGGAATATGATAAAATGGTTTTAATAAAATAAAAAAGTAATATTTTTAATCAGACAATAAAGAGTAACAACAAAATTATTACAATATGAATAAATCAATAATATTTTCGGTTTTATTTTTTATATATAGTTATAATATATCATCACAAGTATGGGATAGTGTGCCGGAAAAAATTTTAGCTGGCGAAATACATTCATTATATGTACATAATGATAAGTTATATATTGGAGGATCTTATTGTTTTGTATCTGATCCGGGGAATACTTTATATTTTTTATCAACTTGGGATGGAACAGGTTGGAATAATAAAGGTGGTGGTCCTTATACTACTGCACATGATATTAAATATTATAACAATGAAATATATATAGGAGGTACTTTTTGCGAAGTAGGAGGAGTTGCTACTAATAATCAAATAGCACGCTGGGATGGAGCAAACTGGCATCCTGTTGGCACAGGATATATTGATCCTTATGCTACTTCTGAGATTAATGATATGGAAGTTTTTAATGGAGAGTTATATGTAATAGGTGAGTTTTATCAAATAGACGTACCTTACGGACAAGAAACAGGAATAGAAGTTTGGGATTTAGCAAAATGGGATGGCAGTGCCTGGCATAAAGTGTGGAATTATGGAGAGGAATTAACTTATGCTAAACTTAACCAAGCACTGACAATATATAACGGAGAATTAATTGTAGGGGGAAGGCTTACTTTAACTACTCCGGAAGGAACTGCTCATAATATTGCCTCTTGGGATGGCAGCCAGTGGAAACCATTAGGCGGCGGTATAAGTGATCTTGTAGCTGATATGATAGTTGATACAATAAATAATTTTCTATATGTAGGAGGGGCATTTCTTTATGCAGAAGGTATTCTCGTTAATGGTATTGCTAAATGGGATGGATATGAATGGTCCGCCATTGGAACAGAACTTCCCCATGGTGCAAGAGCTCTTGCAATGTATCATAATGAACTTTATGCTGGAAGTGTTGCTGATGCTGGTGTGTATAATTCTATTTTTCGTTGGAATGGCACAAACTGGGAAGTTGTTGGTGGCGGCACAAATAATTGTGTACTTGCATTAGAAGTTTATCATGATACATTATTTGTAGGCGGATATTTTGATACAGCAGGTGTAATTTCTGCCCGCAGAATAGCCAAATGGTATAGTCCACCGGATACAACCTGTAATTATTTGATGCCAACAATTCATTCAGATAAAGATACTGTTTATTCTATAGACACAGCAACAGTTCAGTTTTATAATAACAATGCTTATGTAGATAGCTGGCAATGGGATTTTGGAGATACAGGCACAGACACAATACAAAATCCTGTTCATACTTACACTGATACAGGTACTTATAATGCAAGTGTTACTGTCCGGCATAACACCTGTATAAAAGCAGCAACAAAAACCATAACAATATTAGATAATACAGGCATAAAAGATATAAACATAAAAGAACTTGGCTTTAAATTATATCCAAATCCAACAGATAATAGTTTTTTTATAGAAGCATACATTGCTGCAGATAACAAAGGCATAATAAAAATATATGGTTTAAAAGGAGAGTTGTTAAAAGAACTTGTCCTTAAAAAAGGCAGTAACAAGACAATGGTTCACACATCGGGCTGGAGAAATGGAATTTATATCTGTAATCTTATTATTAACGGAAAAATAATTAAGAGTGAAAAAATGGTGCTGGCAAGATGAAAGAGTGAAGGTGGAATATTAAGTTATTATTAAAAAAAATAAATATATGAAATCAATATTAACATCTTTGATATTTCTATCTGTTATAGTTACTGTTCACCCAAGTCCAACAGCTGATGCAGGTTCTAATCATACAATTTGTTTAGGTGAAAGTGTAACACTCGGAGATGGATTAGGTATGGGTTATACTTATGAATGGAGTCCGGCACAAGATTTAGATAATCCATTTACACATCATCCTGTGGCAAGCCCAAGCATAACAACAACTTATACTCTTACAGTTACAAATGACCATGGTTGTTCTGCGACTGATG
>CAZOSY010000392.1:0-2057 GCA_964582565.1 uncultured Bacteroidales bacterium
TCAATATCCAATTCTTTAAAAGTTTTTTCGCAAAATTCTTTTACAGTATGAGTTTCACCAGTTGCCATAACATAGTCATCTGGTTTATTTTGCTGTAACATCATCCACATTCCCTCACAGTATTCCGGCGCATAGCCCCAGTCGCGTTTGGCATTAAGATTGCCAAGATATACTTTTTTTTGTAAGCCAAGTTTAATTTTACATGCAGCTCTTGTTATTTTTCGGGTAACGAAAGTTTCACCACGTCTGGGAGATTCATGATTGAATAATATACCATTACAGGCAAAGAGATTGTATGCTTCGCGATAGTTTTTTACAATCCAATAAGCATATAATTTTGCCACACCATAAGGGGAACGCGGATAGAATGGCGTTCTTTCTGTTTGCGGTATTTCCCTGACTTTTCCATAAAGTTCACTGCTTGAGGCCTGATAAAACTTGGTTTTTATTCCTATTTCTTTAATAGCATCAAGGAATCTTAACACTCCAATACCGTCCACTTCTGCAGTATATTCAGGAACTTCAAAAGAGACCTTAACATGAGATTGAGCAGCAAGATTATAAATTTCATCAGGTTCAACTTTTTCTAAAATTCTGTTTAAATTACTGGAATCAGTCATATCTCCGTAATGAAGAAACAAATTAACATTTTCTTTATGCGGGTCTTTGTATAAATGATCAATTCGTTTTGTATTGAATGTTGATGCTCTTCTTATAATCCCATGAACTTCATAGCCCTTTTCAAGAAGGAGTTCGGCAAGATATGAGCCATCTTGTCCTGTTACGCCTGTTATTAATGCTTTTTTCATTTAATCACAAATTTTGTTAATTTTATACTAATATCAGTTAATTAATTATTTTATCATCTAATTGCGTTAATCTTTTTTAATTATTTTTTAATGTCTCTTAATATTGTTTTTTGGGCACATTCACTTTTTTTCTGAGTTTTTTTGCTGATATTTGATTATTTTTTTTTAGTAATTTAAGTATTTTTTCAATTCTATTATCGGTAACATATTTATTAGGTATTTTTTGTTCAGAATATGCAATCTTAACAAAGTAACTACTGGTTTTTCGAACTTCCTTTAAAAACGATTTCTCCTTGCTGGTTTAATTTTTTATATTTTTTTCAATTGTTCTTTCTTACCTCATCTAACAAAATAAAGCTTTAACGCATTCCTGATATATTCTTTAATATTCTCCCAATTTTCTTGTTTTAACATTACCGGACTTTCATCATTATTGGCATCATCGAAATAAGACAAACTTTTCAAAACCATAAATATAGAACCGTCATAATATTTTTGATTATAAAAACCGAGCATTTGCTTTAAATTATAGTGCTTTAACAAAAAAAACAAATCAATAAAATCTTTTTTTAATCCTCTTCCTGTAATTGCAGAGAGTTTCATAGCCGCAATGTCTTTTTTATCGGCTAGTATTAAATTGTCTTCTATAATAGGTTTTTCTAACCATTTGTAATGATAGTTTACAATATCAACTTTTATTCCGTTTATAGTATAAATGTTTATATTTTCTGATTTTTTTAATCTTGTTACAGAACCTATTTTATCTAATTCTTTTGAAATAGCAAGTTCATCACTATCTATTTTTCCAAATAAATCTATATCAATTGACTTTCGGTGTCCAAGTTGTAACGCTAAGGCGGTACCACCGACCAGACGTAAATTAGAAAAATCCGGAACTTTTTGCAGTTTTTTTAAAAGTTTCAGTGTTTTGGTGTCTATTGTTGAATATTGTAGCATACAAATTGTCTTTTAGGCACTCCTGAAAGTAATGAAACAAATGAAATTGATTTTATATCTAAATCTTTAATTGATACTGCTATTTTTGCTATATCAGCTATTCCGTAAATTTTGTATATTATATTCCAATCATCTATTAATCCATAATTCAAGACACGTTTTATTATTAGTTTTTTATTATTATAAAAATCTAACTTGCTAATATCAACATCCCAAAAAAGATGCGGTGATAAATTGCTTAATTTTATTTTTTTTCCGTTATTTTTTCCCATAATATTATTTACAAAATTA
>CAZOSY010000393.1:0-2057 GCA_964582565.1 uncultured Bacteroidales bacterium
CCTGAAACAAGTTCAGGGTGACGTTGTTCAGGATGACGTTATTCGGAATGACAATCAGGCAGTTGCCTGATTATTTGTTTTTGTGCAGGCACTATATATAATTTTTTGGGCTAAAGCTCTGTTTTTAAGTGTATTTTCAGTTACCACCACATTAATGCTGGAGTAAGTCAAAACATACTAATATAGGGACTTTATACCAAAACACAATAATTAACAGACACTACCCAAAAAAATGCTTAAAAATTAAGAAAAATAAACACTGTTATTTTGACAATTTATTTATGCGTAATGAATATATTTATCAACCAGTTCTATAATTTTTTTGTTATTTCCTTCAATATTTTTTCTTATTGTTTTATCATTAAAACTTTTTAGTTGTCTAAATATAGCATCAAGTATTCTTTGAGGAAATACATCAAATTTTTTATATATTTCAGATTGTTTTTTCAGATAATCAGCTGATTCAGAACAAGAATCAGGTAGTTTATCTAATTTTTCATTTATATTTATATATTTTTTATCAAAAATATTTACACTAACATAATTTTTTTCAGCATATTCAAGAGCATTTTTCATTTCCAATCCATAATGTGCTGCTACAACTAATCCTGCGAGCAGAAGATATATATCAGCAGAGCCGTCAGGGGAACGCAATTCAACAGTTTGTTTATAAGAAAAATCTTTTGTTTCATCTTTTTCAAGAGGATTGGCATTTTTAACCATATTCATTTTATTAATCCATCCCAGAGGCACTCTTACTAATACAGAGCGGTTTCTGTCTCCCCAGCATATATTTGTCGGTGCTTCCTGATGAGGGACAAGCCGAAAGTATGAGGTTGGAATAGAATTTCCAAAAGCAGTTAATGAAGGAGCAAGATTTAGATAACCGGCAATAACTTTTTTGGCAATATCGCTTAGTTTACCATTTTCAACAAATACATTTTTATTGTTTTTTACAATTCTTGTATGTATATGTAATCCGCTTCCTGCTTTACCTGCTGTAATTTTTGGTGCAAAAGTCAGATTAACATTATTTTTATATGCCAAAGTTCTTAATATCCATTTGGCAATGACTAACTGGTCTGCAGCATCTTCTATATTAGTTGGAATAAATTCTATTTCATTTTGTTCATAATCAAGATTTCCCTGCGTAAAATTACCTACCTCAGAGTGTCCATATTTAATTAGCCCTCCGCATTGTGAAATCAGTTGTAATGCTTTATCTCTAAAGTCCTCACATTTTGCAAAAGGAATAGATTCATGATATCCTTTTTGGTCAATAGCAGGGAATAAAGGATTTTTTTCATGTATTACATAAAACTCAAGCTCTCCCATAGCTTCAAAAGAAAATCCTGTATGTTCCTTAAATGTTTTATGAGCTTTTCTAAGAATATTTTCAGGCGAATCAATAAAAGGTCTGCCATTTTTATCATAGAAAGAGCAAAGCATATCTATTGTTGGTATTTCCATGAAAGGATTCAAATATGCTGTTTTAAATCGTGGTATAATATACAAATCACTTGAGCCAGCTTCAATATATGGAAAAACATTTGAACCATCAACTCTTTCTCCTGCTGACAGTAATGTTTCTAAATGGCTTTTGTTGTTAATAATAAAGTTTAATGTTTTTAATCTTCTATCACTGGCTACATATCGGAAATTAACCATTTTGATATTGTTGTCTTCAATATATTTTATTATGTCGGCTTTAGTAAAATCATTTTGAGGTTTTTTTATATATTGAACCAAAGGATTGGGATTCATTTTAATTTTGCTTTCCATATTTTCAGTATTAAATTTTATTAAAAAATAATTTAGGTTGCCAAAATTAGCAAATTTTTGTCAATAAAAACATATTTATATAAATAATTATAATTTTGCTTGTTTGTTTAATCTGATTAATTATTTCGTGAAATCGCTTTGCTTCTGTCGGGCGCCTGACAGAAAGTTCATAAATTTTTAGGAAATATATATCATTAGCCCCGCCTTTTAAGGCAATGTCATTTAGTTAAGGTGTAATATATTGAATATCAGATTAGCACCACAATTTATTGTGG
>CAZOSY010000394.1:0-2043 GCA_964582565.1 uncultured Bacteroidales bacterium
TGTTTTGCTATGCAAAGCAAAGATAATTTTTTATTTGGATAAATCGGAGTTACATCTAAATAAAAATGATAGTTCATGTCGTCCCTATCACTCAACTTATGTTTAAAGTAATTTTATAAAATATATATCAGAGCAAATTTGCAATATAATTTTTAAAAAGGTAACTAATTTTTTTATTTTATTTGTTATAGTTCTGTGAACCAAACTATTTTTGTTAATTTTGTTTTTCAAAAATAGTAATTTCATTTATATTAAATATCAAATGACTTTTATAAAAAAAATTGACTATTTTATTACGCAAAATATTAAAATTATAAATATATTTTTAATTATTCTTGCTATCCTATTACAAACTCACGTAAGATATACTAATAATAGAATGGGGAGCGATCAATTATTACAAATATCTTCAGCAAATTCTTTTATACATGGACATGGTTTTAGCATTCCCAATGCTTCTATAAAAGATTTGTCAAAAACAAAACACAAAATTTTAACAAGTTGGCCACCCGGCTATGCTTTGTTGATGAGCCCGTTACTAATTATTATAAATAATAATTTTGTATTATCTGAATTAATTTTAGCTTTTTTTGGTCTTATATTGCTTTTTGTTTTTTTATATAAATTATTATTAACTTTATCTAATTATACAAATAAATATTTAATACCATTGATATTTTTGTTTTGGGCATTTACCTATACCCCGTTCAGACATCTTGGAGTCCCCGATATATTATCATTATCTCTGTATGTTACGACAATATATTATAGTAGCAAATTAATATTATCATTTGATGATTTTAAAAACAAGAAAAAATATTTATATGCAGTTGTAATAGGTATAATAGCTTTTTTGTGCAGTTTTGTACGATATGCATATTATCCTTTAACATTATTAATCCCATTAACTTTTATTGGCATAACAATTTTTTATAATAAAAAATTTTGGAAAATAGCTTCTATAATAACAATAGTTACTGTTGGGTTAGTATTATTACAAATATTTTCGACAACTTATACACAAGAGACATCTGAAATGATGGTTACAGGTGTTCTTCATTTAAAAGGTTTATTACTTTGTACTGGTATCTTTTCTAATGCCTTTTTTGCCGACAATATAATATTTAACTTTTTTCTTAAATATACGGGAGCCATAAATATTCCAATTTGGCTTTTTACTATATATTCAATAATTTCTTTACTTATTTTTATATTTTTGGTAATTGGTATAATTCAAATTATCAGGAAGTATTTTAACTCAATTTTCAAAACAAAAAAAATAAATCCATTACCTTTAATCATAATATTTTCAAGTATTACTATATTGACAACTTTATTGTTTTATATCTTTTTGTATATACAAAAAGATATAAATTTAGAAGAGTTTTTTAATAAAAATTATCTTTATAAATATATGGCAATTGTGTCAAGGTATTATGCGCCTATATTTCTTTTTACTCAAATATGTACATTTCTTTTTATTACATTAAAACCAAATATTATTAATAATAAAATCAAATCTTTCTTTTCATTAATAATTATTTTGGCATTTATATATAACCTTTCTCATTGGGCATATTTACGAACTAAATTTTCTATATATGACCGACAAGTAAATATGGAATTAATGAATAATCCCAAATCTAGTATAAATGATTTTAATAAATTACAAGTTATATTTAAAAAAAACAAAATCCCTATTGTTTATGTTTTTAATAATGAAGAACAAAAAAGAAATTTCCGACAGTTAAATACTATCTATTATGCTATGGCAAATGGAATTCCAATTTTAAATTTTTCTAACATGAAAAACACAGATCTATATTCTTCAAAACCAATAGATTTAATGATTTCTGTATATAAAACTAATCCTAACAAAAATAGATTGTATTTTTGCAAAAAAAATAAAGCAAAAAAAATATTATCGCTTAATAATATTGATATGGATATTTATTGTATAAAAATTAAACCTGAGGAATAAAAAAAATATGCTTAACAACAAAACCATAGCAGTAGTTGTCCCTGCTTATAATGAAGAAAAGC
>CAZOSY010000395.1:0-2036 GCA_964582565.1 uncultured Bacteroidales bacterium
CTGATATTTTTCGCTCACTTTCATATACAAAACCAATTATTAGAACTCCCCTATAATCATAATAAACGTTATTTTTTCATATCAAATTTTTATTTTATCTATAATTTTATATGCAACTTCAAGGGCTTTAAATCCATCAACAATAGAAACTAACGGGCTAATATCATTTGTTATAGCATCATTAAAACTCTCAAGTTCTGTCTGTATCGCATTTGTAGGTTTACTCTCCGGATTTTTAAAAACAACTTGTTTCAACCCTTTCTTACCTAAATCAACTGTCATTGACAAAGGATTTATATCTTTTTTCCCAACATTTTTTATCTGAATAATCTCTGACTTCTTTTTAAGAAAATCAACAGAAATATATGCTCCTGGCTGAAAAAATCTTGATTTACGCATATTTTTCATTGATACCCTACTTGAAGTTAAATTTGCAACGCATCCATTATCAAATTCAATCCTTGCATTGGCTATATCCAAAGTATCACTTACAAGAGCAACGCCACTCGCACTAATCTTTTTTATGTTGGACTTAACTACACTTAACACAATATCTATATCGTGAATCATCAAATCAAGAATTACAGGGACATCTGTTCCTCTCGGATTAAACTGTGCCAACCTGTGCATCTCAATAAACATAGGGTTGGAAATAAAATGCTTAGAAGCAACAAAAGCAGGATTAAATCTCTCAACATGTCCCACCTGTACTTTTGTATTTGCCTCATTAGCTAATTTTATCAAATCTTTTGCCTCCTGCAATGTATTTACCATTGGCTTTTCTATAAAAATATGCTTTGACTTTCTTAATGCCTCTGAGGCACACTCAAAATGAGAAACTGTAGGCGTTACTATATCAACAACATCAACCGAGTCTATCAACTCTGAAATAGACCCAAACCTTTTTATGCCTAATTCTTCTTCTGTTTGTCTAACTATACTTAAATCAGGGTCATAAAACCCTGCTAATTTAAACTTGTCTATCTTTTTAATACATCTGATATGTATCTTTCCAAGATGTCCAGCCCCAAGAACTCCTATTTTTAGCATATCTTATTTTTTAAAAATTAATCCTTTCTATATTAAATTATTATTTTTGCAAAATAATAACTTTTTATTGATACAATTGTAATTATTATTTTAAACTTTTTAAATGTTTTAATTTATTATGAAAAATTAGGTAGTGTCTGTTAATCATTGTGTTTTGGGCTAAAGTCCCTATATTAGTATGCTTTGACTTACCCCAGCATTAATGCTGTGGTAACTGAAAATACCCTTAAAAACAGGGCTTTAGCCCAAAAGATTAGAGCTATATCAATAATTAATATACACTACAGAAAAATTATAACAATCTAAAAAATGATAGATTCATACAAACATAAAGGATTAAGAAAAAATTTAGCTAATGAAATTAAAAAAAAAGGTATTAGTGATCAAAGAATATTAAATGCAATTAATAAAATTCCCCGACATTTTTTTCTGGATTCTTCTTTCCTTGAATTTGCTTATCAGGACAAACCTTTCCCTATTGGGTCAGGACAAACAATCTCACAACCTTATACTGTTGCTTTTCAAACACAACTATTAAAAGTAAAAAAAGGAGATAAAGTGCTTGAAATAGGCACCGGCTCAGGATATCAGGCATGCATATTGTTGGAAATGGGAGCCAGGGTTTTTACAATAGAAAGACAAAAATCTTTATATCAAAAGACCAAAAAAATTTTGCCAACTATCGGCTATAATCCTAAAATGTTCTATGGCGATGGATATAAAGGATTACCTGCTTATGCTCCGTTTGATAAAATAATTGTAACCGCGGGCGCTTCTTATATTTCTGACCCTCTTATTAAACAACTTAAAATCAATGGTATCCTTGTTATCCCTGTCGGAGATATGAATATTCAAATAATGACAACTATACTTAAAACATCTGACACAAAATATGAAAAAAAAGAACACGGAACTTTTATCTTTGTTCCTATGATAGAAAACAGAACATAGAACTAAATATGCAGTAATAGTAGCAGTATAAAATT
>CAZOSY010000396.1:0-2035 GCA_964582565.1 uncultured Bacteroidales bacterium
TGTGTACAGACACACTTGAATAATTTGAATAATTTTTTATTGTCATAATTTTTTTAAAAGATTAAGTTTCAATTTTAGAATGCAAAGATATGTATTTTTTAGATAAGAAAAAAATATTTTCCTAAAAATAATTAAAATGTCTTTTTTTTATTTCAAAAATAGTGTTAATTGTCAAGTTTACTTTCAGTGAAATCGCTTCGCTAGTTCATAAGGTTGTTTATGATAACTTGGATTATTATTTTACAAAGACAAACATTTTTTATTAAAAGTCAAGTGTTTTTTCAAAAAAGTTAAAAAAAAAAAATATTTTTGTTAGTCCTTATTATTATTGAAAAAGAGGACTAAATAAAAATACAAAAAAACTTACTCTCTAAATTTTAATACATATTATATTTTTAATATTCCTGTTTTTTATACTTTTGCAATTTAAAATATAAAAAAATTTATGAAAATAATAAAGATAGAGAAAAGAGGCAAACGTATTTTATCTGATTTTAATAGTTTTATAAGAAGAAACAGAAAAAGATTTTTAGTAAAACAAAACTCAAAGGTTATATGGTTCACAGGATTGTCAGGAGCAGGAAAGACAACAACTGCTACATCTCTTGAAAAAGAAATATTAAAAAGAGGATATTTTACAAAAATTTTTGATGGTGATGTTATAAGAAAAGGTATTAACAAAGACATTGGCTTCTCTTTAGAAGACAGAAAAGAAAATATCAGAAGAATTGCAGAGGTTGCCAAACTTTTTTTAGATAGCGGCATTATTGTGCTTTGTAGCTTTATAACACCTACAAAAGAAACAAGAGAAATAGCCAAATCAATTATAGGAAAAAAAAATTTTATTGAAGTATTTGTTAATTGTCCTATAGAAATTTGTGAAAAAAGAGATGTAAAAGGTCTGTATAAAAAAGCAAGACAAGGATTAATAAAAAATTTTACAGGAATAGATTCTGTTTATGAAGCACCTGAAAATCCTGATATAGAAATAAGAACAGACCTTTGGAATATAGAAAAGACGTCTAAATATTTGTTAAGACAGATTTTACCCAAAATTAAATTTGAACACAGATGGTATCTTACAACTTAAATCATTTAAAAGAATTAGAATCTGAATCAATTTTTATTATTCGCGAACTGGCAGCTCAGTTTGAAAGACCTGTGTTGTTATTTTCAGGTGGTAAAGATTCTATAACTATGCTTCACTTAGCCCGTAAAGCTTTTTATCCTGCAAATTTACCTTTCCCAATACTTCATATAGATACAGGGCATAATTTTGTAGAGACAATTAAATTTAGAGATAATCTTGTAAAAAAACTTGATATTAAGCTAATAGTAGCTTATGTGCAAGATTCTATTGATAAAGGAAGAGTTGTGGAAGAGACAGGACATAATCCAAGCAGAAATGTATTACAGACAACTACTTTATTAGACGCAATTGAAGAGCATAAATTTGATGTTGCAATGGGTGGAGCCAGAAGAGATGAAGAAAAAGCCCGTGCAAAAGAAAGATTTTTTTCACATAGAGATGAGTTTGGACAATGGGACCCAAAAAACCAAAGACCGGAACTATGGAACTTATTTAACGGAAAGAAAAAAACAGGAGAACATTTTAGAGTATTCCCTCTTAGCAACTGGACAGAACTAAATATATGGCAATATATTTTGCACGAAAATGTTGAAATGCCATGTCTGTATTTTTCTCATGATAGAGAATGTATAAATAGAGATGGCGTATTACTTGCAAAAACAAACTTTATTAAATTAAATGAAGGAGAGAAAGTTGAAAAAATGAGAGTCAGATTTAGAACTATAGGAGATACAACCTGCACAGGAGCCAGTTTATCAAATGCCGGCACAATAGAAGAGATAATAAAAGAAATATCTACAACAAGGATAACAGAACGAGGAGGCAGATCTGATGATAAACGTTCTGATGCTGCTATGGAAGACAGAAAAAAAGTAGGATACTTTTAATATGAATTACGAATTACGAATTATGAATTACGAATTACGAATTACGAATTATGAATTA
>CAZOSY010000397.1:0-2028 GCA_964582565.1 uncultured Bacteroidales bacterium
AGAAACGATTTTACCTAAATTTTTAAATTTAGTCGGACAATAGTGATTTTTTTTACAAAATAAAATAAAGTTCTGTAATTACACATCTCAAAAGGACAATTTTTAATTGCTTTAATTGATTAAAAAATAGCGAGTATAAATATTCAGGATATTTCTTTATAATGCCTAAACAATCATTTTGTTGGATTTTGTCTCAGCCATTCTTCAAGGAAAAGCAATAGCCAAGTTGGTCCTGTAAATTTTTTATCAATAACATTTTTTATTACTGATGGTTCAAAAAAATCATTAAGTTTTGAATTCTTGCTTAATAATCTGTCATTGACTTGGTCATAAAGTTCTCCGTTTTGTCCGAACCATTTTTTAATAGGAACACCAAAGCCCATTTTTTTACGATACAAAAAATCTTTTGAATAATATTTTCCCATAAGTTTTTTTAACAACAATTTTCCCTGCCAGTCATTATGTTTTGTTTTTCCAAAAACAAAATTTTCAGGTATTGTCAAGGCAAATTCAATTACTTTTTTATCTATAAAAGGCGTTCTTACTTCTAATCCGTGCATCATACTTACAATATCTACTTTTGTAAGTATTACATAAGGCAGATAAGTATTTAAATCCATATATTGCACTTTATGTATATTTGTATAGTTTTTGGTTTGTTCATAAGGTTTTTCACAAGCATCAAGAGGCAGATTAGTTATATGTTTATATTCTTTACGCCAGAGATTGGTTCGTAAGTCATTATTCATATAATTAATAAAATATAACCAGTTATTTAGATTTGGCTCATGTTTGCCTGTATAAGGATATTTATCAGGAAGTATTTTGTGTGCTATTTGGTATAATAACTGTTTAGGGTTTTTTATCTTATCTTTTCTTAAATATTTATTCCAGCATAAATAAGAAATATAACCGGCAAACAATTCATCACCGCCATCGCCTGACAGGACCATTTTAACATTTTGCCGTGCTAATTTACTAACATAATATGTTGGTATAGCAGAACTGTCGCCAAAAGGTTCTCCGTAATGTTTAACTATCTGTGGTAATATTTCCAAAGCATTTGGTTTTACAATTTCAGTATAATGTTCTGTTTTCCAACGTTTTGCTACAATCTCAGCATATTTTAGTTCATTATAATTTTCTTCTTCAAATCCAATAGAAAAGGTCTTTACAGGATTATTAAGTATTTGTGCCATATAGGCAACGGTGGCACTTGAGTCAACACCACCGGATAGGAAAGCACCAAAAGGCACATCAGAGGACAAATGAGCTTTTACAGAATCTTTAAGTATAAAGTCCAGTTCTTCTATCCATTCATTTTCTTTTTTATTATTATCCGGCTTAAATGATAAGTTCCAGTATTTTTCAGGTTCACAAATTTTACCATCAAAGTTAATTGTCATTCTGTGAGCAGCAGGAAGTTTTTTTATTTGTTTAAAAACGGTCTTTGGTGCAGGAATATATTGTAGCCGTAGATATTGGTCAATAGCTTGTATATCTATATCTTTTTTTATATTATTTATTTGCTGTAAAGCTTGTATTTCAGAGGCAAAGGCAAAGCAATCTTTTCCAATATAATATACCAAAGGTTTTATCCCAATATAATCGCGTGCTATAAACAGTTGTCTTTTTTTTGTGTCAGCTATTCCAAAGGCAAACATTCCTCTAAGATGATTTACACAATCCTTGCCCCATTGTTCGTAAGAATGAATGACAACTTCTGTATCTGATTGCGTTTTGAATATATGTCCTTTTTGTTTCAGGATTTTTCTTAGTTCCAAATAATTATATATCTCGCCATTAAGAGTAATCCAAATTGTCTTATCTTCATTACACATAGGTTGTGTTCCTGTTTTTAAGTCAATGATTGACAATCTTCTATGACCAAGAGCTATATTATCTTTTATAAAGAATCCTTGTCCATCAGGTCCACGATGGGCAATGGAATCAGTCATTTGCTTGATTTCACTTTTTTTACAATTTGAATTAAATCTTATTATTCCTGTTATTCCGCACATATTATTT
>CAZOSY010000398.1:0-2010 GCA_964582565.1 uncultured Bacteroidales bacterium
TTTTTGCTTTCAGCGGATTGAGATTCCTCATAATTTGCTCCTACTGATGTCCCTGAACGAAATAGTTGTCCGTAAACATGACGACCTTCATATCAGTCGGGCGCCTGACCGAAGTTTTGTTTAGTTTTTTACCTTTTGCTTTTTAATTTTTGGCTTTTGGCTTTTGGCTTTTGTCTTTTAAAATAAATATCTTTTATCTTTCAGTTCTGCAATACTGGGTGATGAATGGTTACAAAATATTTTAATATCGTCTCTTTTTCAATAGTACAAATATACTAAATTAAATCTCACTCCCCCTATTATTTTCTTTGAACCCTTAATAATAGCCATCTTCCATCAAATATCCCTGAATATAATCCTGAATGCCATTTTCTAATGAATAAAAAGGTATATTATAACCAATAGAACGAAGTTTTTTAATATTGGCTTCAGTAAAATACTGGTATTTATCTCTGATATCCAAAGGAGTATCTATAAAACAAATATTTTCTTTTTTATTAACGGCTTTAAAAGTTGCTTTTGCCAAGTCCAAAAAGGTACTTGCTTTTCCTGTGCCTATATTATAAAGTCCGGAATTTTTTTTGTGTAGCATAAAAAAATAACAAACATTTATTACATCTTTTACATAAACAAAATCCCGTAGCTGTTTTCCGTCTTCAAATTCAGGATTATGTGAACGAAAAAGTTTTACTTTTCCTGTATTTTTTATTTGATTATAAGCATGAAAGACCACAGAAGCCATTCTTGCTTTATGATATTCATTAGGACCATATACATTAAAAAATTTTAATCCAGCCCAGAAATAAGGTTGTTTTTTTTGCTTTAAAGCCCATTTATCAAATTCATTTTTTGACTCTCCATATAAATTAAGCGGATTAAGTTTGTATATTATATCATGACTATCGTTATAACCATACTCACCATTACCATAAGTGGCGGCAGAAGAAGCATAAACCAATGGCAAATCATACTCAACACATGTATTCCACATCTGCTTGGTATAATTCAGATTTAATTTATCAAATACTGATTTATCAAATTCTGTTGTATCTGTCCTTGCACCGAGATGGAAAATAAAATCTACTTTTTTATGATTTTCTTTAAGCCATTTAAAAAACACATTTCTTTCAACTTTTTCAACATAAGATTTATTTTTGATGTTTTTATTTTTCAAGTTATTTGAAAAATCATCAACAATTATAATTTGATTAATTCCTTTGTTGTTCAGTTTGTTCACCAAACAACTGGCTATAAAACCTGCTGCTCCTGTTACTACTATCATATATATAAAATTTTTAACACATAATTTATTATCTATAAAATTAAGGTGGGTTCTAAAAATTATCTTCGTTGAGATCACCTTCGGCTAATTTTATCCCGTTGGATTAACCCTGTAGATAATTTTATCTTTCCCCTGTATGACCAAATCCTCCTGAACCTCTTTCACTTTCTATAAGATTTTCAACCTCTTTCCATTCAATATGTTCATACGAAGAAATAATCATTTGTGCTATCCTGTCATTATCATTAATTACAAAATCTTGGTTAGAAAAATTTATAAGTATTACCTTTATTTCTCCGCGATAATCCGAATCAATAGTCCCCGGAGAATTAAGAACTGTTATACCTTTTTTAAAAGCCAATCCGCTCCTTGGACGAATCTGTGCCTCATAGCCAACAGGCAACTCAATAAACAATCCGGTAGGAACCAAAGTCCTTTCCAAAGGTTTAAGAATTACTGGTTGAGAAATATTTGCTCTCAAATCCATACCTGCTGATGAAGATGTACTATATTCAGGAAGTAAATGCTTTGATTTGCTTACAATTTTTATTTTCATTTTTTGTATATATTTTTGGTATTGCCATTCAGCATCTGTTTATAAAGCAATAAACAATTGATTGTTAATAAATTGTATTGTTCTTTGTTGATTTATGTTTTAATTTTACAAAATAAATCAAAAATACAAAATAATTCACTATTGTCCGACTAAATTTAAAAATTTAGGTAAA
>CAZOSY010000399.1:0-2010 GCA_964582565.1 uncultured Bacteroidales bacterium
TCCTCTGTATCCTGCACTATAAAATAAAATTATTTTCTCTTTAATATTTACTTTATATGTTATGTTTAATATTCCTGTCTAATTATTTTATCCCAATGTATATTCTTTTTTAAGAAATCTATTTAATTTCAAAAACTAATGTGGGGAGTTTTATAACTACATCATCAGGTCCTTTGGCTTTAATTTTTTCAAAATACACTTCATTATCTCTTTTTGTGTGTTTTATCATTAATTTTATCTTATCTGATAATCTGTTACCTCTTACTTTTGTTTCAATTAAATCGGCTCCTATATATGTTACAAAAGAATATTCAGTAACAATGAATTTTCCTAAATCAAAAACTGTTGGTAAAACCGCTTTTATTTCTTTTTGTTTAAGCAGAACTTCTTTTTTTATTTCACCCCCATTCCTGTTAAAAATAGTAGCATATGGATTAGGAATTTTTTTTACTCTAAAATTAGTCGTTCCTAATTTTTTGGTTTTCCCCTTATTTTTTTTAGAAAATACTTCTATGCTTGCAATTCCAGGATTATTAACTCTGGCAATATATTTTCCTTTACTTTCATTTTTTTTTATACTTCCTTGGCTAATAGTTACTCTAATATTTTCGTTAGGAATATCAGAAATAGCAAGAGTAAGAGGATTGTCAACCCCTATATATAAAACATTCATTTTATCTGCTGCTACAGATAATTTTGGCTCTGTTTGGTTTTTTGGGCTACAACAAAATAAAATTGCTGTTAATAAGATGATATAAAATACATTTTTCATAGTAATTCCTCCATAATTAGTTTAGTTAATAATTATTTTTTATACTTGTCAAGGTCATAAAACAATATCAGTATAAAAATTTTTGATTTTTTAAATTTATAAGATATTTTTTGTCAAAGTATATCCAGAAGAGAACTCTATATCCCATTAATCTGCCATCGTTATAACTTGGGAAAGAAAGAGCTATACCAAGAACATCTTTTTCAATTTCCAATGTTTTTTTATCTATATACCATTTTTCAACAAATTTTACTCTTATAATATCTTTTGTGTTAATTTGTTGCACTATAACAGTATCATAACATTCATAAGGAGGTTTGGTACTTTGCAATGTAATAGAGTCAGTCATAAGAGTCAGGATGTTATTAACATCTTTTAAAGATAGTTGATCATTGGAATAATCGTAAGCTTTTATCCTTTGTGAAAGAACAGCACTTATGAGCGTATCAACAAATGCTTTCCGTTTAGGAGATGATATATTATTTATCCACCAGTCATTAGTAGTTGTATCAAGATTTTTAATAAAAACATTATACTGGATACGTTCGGTTATCAAAGTTTTTTTACTTTTACCGGTGGTATTATTATCAAATTTTATCCAAAATAATGGTCTGTCATTAATCATAGGACATATTGCTGTAACTTTTTTTATTGTTTGAAAACTTTTTTTATTAATATACCATTTTTCATTAAATCGTATCTTATTAATTTCTCTTATTATATCTAATTTTTTCTCTATAATTGTATCAAAATATTCATAAGGTGGTTTGGTTCTTTGAAACGTAACAGAGTCAATAGTAATAAAACTTTTTTTAAGTTGTTCAACAGTTATAGGGTTATTATTAATATCATATATTTTTACATTTCCTGATAAAGCAGTTCTAATAATTGTATTTATAAGTTTATCGTGTTTAGATACTTCTATATTTTGTCTCCACCAGTCATGACCTGCATCAGGATTATCTATCAGGACATCATACTGGATGTGGTCAGTGATAATTGTTCTGTCTTTTAAGGAATTATTTTTGCAAGAGCTTATACTTATTATAATTGATATAGCCGAAAATAATATTAACAGATTTGCTTTTTTCATAATATCTAAATTTTTTTAATTTTTTTTTGTTTAAAATTGTAAATGCCGTAGGATATTATCCAACGGTATAAATATACAACTTTTTTAATGATTGCAAATTTTTTTATTTTGAGAATTTACAAATTTTTATATATGTCTTTTCTGT
>CAZOSY010000400.1:0-2007 GCA_964582565.1 uncultured Bacteroidales bacterium
TGGCTTTTGGCTTTTGGCTTTTGATTTTTGGCTTTTGGCTTTTGGCTTTTGGCTTAAATATATTATGCTATTCGCATTGATTGTTAAAATATTTTTTTCCTAATTTATCTCCAAGTTCACTTGCTTTTTCCCAGTCAGAGCAAGCTCCTTCCGGGTCTCTGTTCATTTCTTTTGATATACCTCTGTTAATATAAGCAGTACTATATTTTGAGTTTAATTCTATAGCTTTGTTAAAATCATTTATTGCCTTACTGTATTCTTTCATTTTATGTCGTGCAATGCCTCTGTTATTATACGATAAGTAATATTCATGATTAAGTTTAATAGCCTGATTAAATTCTACAATAGCTTTCATATATTGTCCTTGTTTTAAGTAAACGCTGCCTCTGTTATTGTATGCTACGTAATAGTCAGGGTCTATAATGTTGGCTTTGTTAAATGCTTTTATAGCGCCATCATAATCTTTTAATTTGTTTTTAGTGCTTCCTAAATTATTATATACAAAAGCCAGGTCCGGCTCAATACTAATAGCTTTTTCATAATCTTTTACAGCTTCCTCATAATCTCCGAGTTTGCGTTTACAACTTGCTCTGTCATTATAAGCTTTTGCAAAATTATTTTTTAGTTCTATTGCCTTATCAAACATTTTGATAGCCTGTTTATATTTTTTAAGCAAAAATTTTATATCTCCCAAATCATAATAATGTTTATAATTATCAGGTTCTTTAGATATAATTTGCTCATAAAGTTTTTCAGATTGTTTATAGTTTTCCATATTTGTGGCTGTTTCAGCTCTTTTATAATATGCTTTTATAAACGTGCTGTCTAATTTGATAATTTTATCAAAATCTTTGTATGCCTGATTATAATTTTTAACATAAAGTTCAGCACATCCGCGGTTAAAAATAGCTTTTATAAAATCAGGTCTTATTTGTATAGCTTTACCAAAATAATCAATGGCTTCGTAATATTCTTTTTGAGCAAATTTTTGTATCCCAATATTATAATTTTCCTGAGATTCTTTTATTATCCGTGCCTGCATATTAATTTCAGTTATAGAATCTCTAAAATGTATTTCCTCTTCTGTTAACAAAGAGTCGGATTTTGTTAATAAAGAATCCGAACTTAATTGATTTTCATCTTCTGCTTGTCCTAAAACTATGTTAACAGAAAATAATGACAGTATTAAAAAATAGATATAAATTTTGTTCATATTTGGTAATTATTCACCCCGTAGGAAATATCCAACGGGGTAAAGGTATTAAAAAATATATTGAATTTGTTTTCAGTTAAAATTTATCTGCTAATTTAATAAAATAATTATAAAAACAATATCTTTATTTGTCGTTCTTTTTTAATTTGAGTAGCTAGTGAGGTTTATATTAAAAATATTAATGTAACCGTTCACAGCCAATCCGTCAGCTGACGGAGATGATTGTAAATATTAAATGGAAAATGTTTATCTCCGGTTAAAGAAATCCACTGACTGATGGCTTGTAAACAAGTTATGTTTTATAGCAAAACTCAGTCCGTTTTTTTAACATAATTCCCTTATCAAACAAGTATGCCTGTGAGTTAGTTTTTTTTATTTAAAAATTTTTTAACCATTTTTTAAACCATGATTTTTGTTTGTGATTGTTAAGTTGTTCAGAATGTTTTTCATTTTTTTTCATTCTTTTCCTTGTTTCAGAGGTCTGACTTTTTGCATGCCGCTTAATTGCTTTTTGATATGTTTTTTCAGCTTCCCATTCTTTTTTCTCTTCTAATCTTTCACTTTTCTTTATTGCTTTTTCTGCAGATTTAGATGACTGGCAAGTTGATAATAAAGGAATAAAAAATAATATAAAGACAAATAAAATTATGCTTATATATTTTATGTATGTTTTTATGCTTTTACTAATTAACATAATTTAAAAGATTAATATACAAGCCATTAGATATTTGAATGGTTTAAATCACTATTGTCCGACTAAATTTAAAAATTTAGGTAAAATCGTTTCTAAATAT
>CAZOSY010000401.1:0-2006 GCA_964582565.1 uncultured Bacteroidales bacterium
TTAAATAGTTTTTATATTCTAGAAAACTATTCTGGTTCAATCTTTTATCACTAATAAAATTAAGAAAATGGCCTATCCGGTATTGATAGTCTTTTCTGGTTTCTTCATTGACATCTAAAAATTTAAAAATGCTCCAGGCTTTTTCCCGGTCCCAATGGCTTATTATTTCAGTAGCAGGAATTTCTTCAGAGGCCATCAACTGGTTATCCATAGTTAACCCTCCATTAATTATTATTACTTACTACTGATTATAATATAACCAGGGTCAACCAATGTCAAAATTATTTTTCCTTTACAAATTTACTCCCAATAAAAAAACTTATTTCTTTTTAGAATAAATAGAATTATGGCTTGAATCAAGCCATAAGATTACCTTTTTATAATTACTATTTTTTTTATCAGATATTAATCTTTGTTAAATTCTAGAATATATTTAACTTTTTTGACAGTCTCATTATCGGTAGTTGCCATAACTCTCATTTTTAATTATTTACTAAAGAATTGAGGAAATCGGAAAATAATTGAAATGGTTTTTTATTGAGTTGTTCCGGAGTTATCAGTCCATTTTTAATATACCTGGAAACTGTCCGCTTACTTTTCTTTAATGTCTTACAGGCTTCCAGGTAGGTAATATTATAATCATTGTTCCCCGTCATTTTACCCCCCCCTGATAAAACTTAACCTTTATAAGTTTTCATATAATCAAACTCACTTCAGAATAGGCCAAAATACCTTCTACTTTTGCAATATTAAGGAGCGTAAATCTTCCAGGAATTACCGACCTTCTGTAAATAGTAAGTAGTTGAGGCACTTTCACTTTCAGAATAATAATCAGCAGTTATAACTATTGTCCCACTTCCATAAACAGTGGCATAACTGCCGTTTATGGATACATTAGAAATAGTTACAAAGCAAGTTATAGTTACAATGTTTGCATATTGATAGAGGACATTAATTCCATCTTCTAAACCACATGTTTTGTAGTATCGATCCGATCCATAAACACAATAACCTTTTGCCTTACTCCATTTCTGATCATTGATAGCTAAAAAATATTCATTAACAACACTTTTTACTGCAGCTTCATCATTAGCAGGAGTTACTATTCCCCCACCACTACACCCGGATAAAAATATAGCTAATATTAAAAATAAAACTACTAAAAAATATTTCCTTTTCATTTTCTTAAATACCTCCTTAATTTTTTTCTTAATACCCCTAGAATCCCCCCGAAATTATCATTCCTTTGGAGGTTCTGGATATACTCCTATATTTAAGCTTTTTAACTTTCTATTTTTATATAACTGCTTAAAAATACTTTTTTTAGTTAAATCAAGCCAGTTTCCATTCCCCATTTACTTTTTCGAATATCATTAAACTTCCATAGCTATAACTTGTGCTATACGTTACTCCATAGATATCGTGTACTGTCCAAGATTTATCATAATTAAAACGTACATATTCCCCTAAATAGGAAAAATTACAAATATTAAAAACTTGATAAGTTATATACATTGTTGGATATTGCAGTGCCGAATTCCATAAATTGTTAACATAATTAAAATTAATTCCACCAGATTTACAATACGAGAGGGCTAGAGCAAAATTTTGATTGCTAAGAGCAGTGTAAAATCCCTTAAGTAGATTCTCACAAAGATAAAAGTCTCCACCTGTTTCGTTAGGATCTGGAGTTACTATCCCCCCACCGCTACAACCCGATAAAAATATAGCTAATACCAAGAATAAAATTACAAAATAATATTTTCTTTTCAAAATTTATATCTCCTATCTCTTTATTTGAAAGTTTTTCTTTAAATAAACCAATTCCATTCTTTTTTAATCACTATCCGTATCATCTTATTATTTTATTTAAATTTACACCTCCCAATCTTTTGATTTTTAATATTTTCTTACCCTTCTTTATCTTTCTGTTTAAACTGTTTATTAATAAAAAATAAAAAAGGACAGAATAAAAATAGTTGTATTACTATTCTTACTCTGTCCTT
>CAZOSY010000402.1:0-1997 GCA_964582565.1 uncultured Bacteroidales bacterium
TAACGATTGTGTAAACCCTATTGGGTATATTTCGCTTATATCTTTAGGTTAATATTTGACTTCCGTTTATTTCAAAATCTGATCCAAATCTACTGATTACCAACATTATATCTTCTTTATTTTTATTGCTAATAAATAAATTAAACTAAATTTGCTATAAATTTCAGTAACAAATTTAGCAATAAATACATTAAATTAAAATATTTTTTGTGAAAATTCCGTTTATTTCAATTTGGCATTCTAATATCCTTATTATCAATATTCTAATATCTATTTTTTTAAATATTCAAATTGTCTAACGGGCTTTTTACTTTATCCATTCCTTTTCTTGTAATATGAGTATAAATTTCAGTTGTTTTACTTGAACCATGTCCTAAGAGTTCTTGTATATATCTTAAATCTGTACCTCTTTCCAGTAAATGTGTTGCAAAACTGTGTCGTAAAGTATGAACAGTTACTTTTTTTATAATATTTGCCTTTTGACATGCAACTTTAAAAATTTTTTGAATACTTGTTGTACTATATTCTTCCCCTTTTTGTCCCTCAAAGAACCACTTTTTAGGTTTATATTGTTTAAAATACTCTCTTAAAATTAATAACACTTTTTTGGAAAGTAAACTTATTCTGTCTTTTTTTCCTTTAGCCCCTTTTATTGAAATAATCATTCTCTCGCTATCTATATCTGATATTTTTAAATTTATTAATTCACTTATTCTAAGTCCCGCCGAATATATCAATAAAATAATAGATTTGTGTTTTATATTAGTAATAGATTTTACTATTCTTAAAATTTCTGCCTCGCTAAGCACCGTAGGTAATGTTTTAGGCATAAATGGTCTGTCAATATTATAAAATGTTCTTACACCGCCCAATACTTTTTCATAATAAAACTTAATAGAATTTATTGCTTGATTTTGATATGATGCAGAAACCTTTCTTTTACCAACTAAATAAAGCAAGTAATTTTTAATATCCTCTTCACTAATATCATCTAATGATTTTGTTTTGAAATAATTTATAAAATCTTCAAACAATGGAACATAAACTTTTTTAGTATTTTCACTATAACGCTTTAATTTTAATTTTTCAATATATTCTTCAGGACATTTTTTAACAATTTTATAGTTACGTTTTATTTTTTTTATTGGTTTATTTTGCTTTATTTGTTTATAAACAATCTTAAAATTATAAGATTTAAAATAATATACTATTTCGTCCTTTATGTTTTCCGTATAAGGTATTGTCCAATACTTACCCTTGCTATCCCAGTAACAATATGG
The DNA here is from genome assembly GCA_964582565.1 of uncultured Bacteroidales bacterium. Lineage (GTDB taxonomy): Bacteria > Bacteroidota > Bacteroidia > Bacteroidales > CAZZDX01 > CAZZDX01. The sequence continues at coordinate 1,281 of CAZOSY010000402.1, forward strand.
CATAGTCTTTAATTTAGAAATATGCTCTTTACTAAATGGAAACTTGAGTTTTATGGTTGTATTATTAACAATTTCTAATATAACGTCATATTTGTTATATTTAACTTTATTTTTATTAGTTATTTCTTTTACCTCTTGTTTTAATTCAATCTTGTTTGGTATATTCTTCTTGTCCTGTGAAAATTGGGTTTTTGCTCTTTGCTTCTCAACAAATTCTATTCCTCCATTAAATTGTTTATTAAGGAAATCAATATAATTTTCCCTGTAAGGAATATGCCAACATTTCATAGTTGCACTCCACTTGCAATTATGTATTTGTCTTATTTTTTTTATTATTGTTTTATCGTAATCAAAAACAAGTTTTACTCTTTTTTTATCACGATGTATTGTATTTTCTGTAATTATTTTTATCATATAAAACCTGTGATTTAACACAGCTCCGCTTCCTCAGTTACATAATATATACTGATAAAAAATTATAATTGCATTGTTAATAAATTAATAATACCCAAAGATAAAAAATTAATGTTAAAAAAAATGAAATTATAGATAAAAAATAATTTTAACACAGCTCCGCCTCCTGAGTTACATACCTGTAAATTAAAATATCTAATATAGTTGCAAAAAATATTGAAAGCTTACCCTAAAAAATTAATTATTTTTTGTCAAGTTTCACAAGGTTGTTTATGATAACTTGGATTATTATTTTGCAAAGAT
>CAZOSY010000403.1:0-1991 GCA_964582565.1 uncultured Bacteroidales bacterium
ATAGCGGTTTGGTATTATTTCCTTTTTGGATTATATCCTTTTTGTTTAGCCATTTCTTCCAGACGTTTCTGAAAGTTGGATTTTTTAGTTGTTCCCGGTTTCATTTTACGCATTTGAATCTGACGGCGAATTTTATCTTCATCAACAAAGAATTTTCTTATAACATACATTTGTGCAAAAGTTATTATATTGGCTAAAAAATAATAATAACTTAAACCAGAAGCATAGTTGTTAAAAATTCCTAAAAACATAACCGGCATAAGATACATCATCATTTTCATACCAGGCATCTGAGTGCTGCTGGCTCCCATCTGTTGATTATTTATTTTGGTATAAAAGATAGTAGAAACTGTCATCAGTAAGGTAAATAAACTCACATGGTCTCCATAAAAAGGAATATTAAATCCTAAATTTAAAACAGAATCATAAGAAGACAAATCATCAGCCCATAAAAAACCTTGCTGGCGCAGTTCAATAGCAGCAGGGAAGAAGCGAAACAAAGCAATAAGAATAGGAAATTGTAACAACATAGGCACACAACCTGCCATTGGATTTACTCCTGCTTTTTTGTATAAAGCCATTGTTGCCTGTTGCTTTTTCATTGCATCCTCTTTTTTAGGAAATTTTGCACTGATAACATCTATCTCCGGCTTAAGAACACGCATTTTTGCTGACGACATATACGTTTTATATGCAATAGGAAACAATACTGTTTTTAAAAGAATTGTTAATATTAAAATTATAATTCCATAGTTAATATTAAAGCCCTCAAGAAAGTTAAATACAGGTATAACAGCAAATCTGTTTATCCATGCCATAAGAAAAAATCCCCAGCCAAGAGGAATCATTCGCTCTAAGTCAAGGTCTATTTTTTTTAAAATTTTATATTTATTAGGTCCAAAATAAAATCTCGTTGAAACAGTATAATCAAAAGATTGTAAATATGGAATACTGATTTTTGCAGACATTGTTTTAAGAGAGCTATCAGAAGATTCATCTGTCTTGGTTTCTATTTCTGCATCTAAAAAACTATTATCAGATATTAATACTGATGAAAAAAATTGTTGCTTAAAAGAAATCCATTTGATTTTTGTTTTTAAAAAATCTTTGTCATCTTTTCTTGAAGAAAGATTATCAACGTCTTCTTTGTAATATTTATAAAAAATGTTAGTAGTAGCTAATTCATTTTTCAAACTTTTTTCCTGGCTTAACAGTTTTGATTTCCATTCCAAAGTTAGATAATCTGTATTTGAGGCCATAATATCTTGCATTCCTACAAAATTTATCTTATATCCCAACAAATAGCTATTTCCTTTTAAAGTATAAAGAAATTCAATGTATTTATCTTTTTTATATGATGAGTTATCAGGATAAAGTCGCATAGCAAAACTTAGAGAATCATCACCTTTAACTGATAAAGAATCTTTTTCTTTTAATCTGTTATCAAACCAAAAAGGACTGAAATATAAATTATTTGTTGATATTGTTTTGTTATTTGCAAAGAAGACAATTCCGAATTTTGTTGAATCCTCATCAGACAATATCAAAGGACTGGCATTACTGGTCTTATATTTTTTTAATTGGACAGAACAAATCTTTCCTCCTTTTTTAGAAATTTTAACTTTAACAAGTTCATTCTCTAATATATAAAAGCTATTTTTCCCTTCAGCAGAACCTGCAAAAACACCTAATTCGCTTTTATCAAGAACAACATTAACAGAGTCATTATTTTTAGTTATATCAGGTGTATGAGAAATATGTCTTGCTGTGGTATCTTTAACTTTTATTTCACTTATTTTTTTCTGATTTTTTACAATAGAATCATTAATTTTTCCCTGCCTGACTAATGCTATTGAATCCTGCATTCTTTTTTTAGCTTCTATCTCTTCTTTGGAAGGTGAAATATAAATACTGTATAATATTAAAATACCAAATATTAATAATAGCCCTAATACTGTATTTTTATTCATTTATCTGTTTAATTAAAGATT
>CAZOSY010000404.1:0-1988 GCA_964582565.1 uncultured Bacteroidales bacterium
ATTATGGTACAAATACCAATATTTGCAGTGTCTTTTTTGCATGAAGCCTAACGGTATAGCTGTTTGCTATATGGGGGCGGTTTTACCCACCGTACTATCCGCAAAGATACAAAACTTTCAAATACCTATTCCATTGTCAATGAAAAACTTCCCCAGCCCCTTATAGCAACAGCATGTTATAAGCATACTCTTTCTTAAGTTAAAAGTCATACAGTTTCCAAATCATGGGATTACACAACGAATTAATGATAATATGAAATTTAAGAGGCACAATGCTTTAATAGCCTCAGACCAGCTATTGTATAATAATACTTTTTCTTTGTTCGCTACTATTTTCTTTTTCTCCAATATTTAGCCTTACTTCATATTCGCCAGATTCATTATATACATGCCTTGCAATTTCGTGTGCTTTATTATATAACTTAGTACCATCACCAAACGACCAAAAGGCAGTTGTAGTGCTTCCATCATAGTCTGAACAGTCTGTAAATATCAGTGTGTCGCCAATATTTGCGGTAGTTTTATCTACAGTGAAACAAGCCTTGTATTTAGGCTTGCGACACCCGCATAATGTTATTCCAAGTACCATAATAATTAAGGTTATTTGAGTTAATAATTTCATTTAAATACAATTTTAAAAGTATGTAACAAAAGGTGATTGTCTTATTAAACAACATTGAAATGATGTTAAAATATTTGAAGTTGGACTAAATTGACCATGCATTAAATTATTTGGATCGCTACTATGTCCTAAAAGACCTAATAAATGACCAATTTCGTGTGCCATAATTGTATCATCAAAATTAGCACCATCGTCAACCCTGCACCAATTATCTCCTGGGTAAGAACAACCATCAGCATCAATAATATCATCTACAAAAAATACGGTTACCTGATTGCAACACCAGCAAGCTGTTTGCGAAAACCAAGTATGCCAAGAACAAAACATACAATACCACGAGCAGTTTGTAGTTGTAAGGTATTCAGGTTTAACAATATATTCAATACCAAGAATAATAACTTCAATATTACATTCTGCATAAGACCGAATAGTTCTTTCAATACTTCTTCTTATAGCTTCTGGCATTACTCTGGTATTTCCCCTTTCATCAGTTAAGACCTTTATGCAAATTCTTAGTTTTTTTGGAGGGCTTAATCTTAATAAACAAAGAAGAAAACTAGGAATACCTATAATGACATTGATGATAATGCAAATAATCCTGATAATATAAATGAGAAGAGCAATTATATACGTTATAATCGTTATTATTGTCTGAATGATAGTATTACAAATGTAATTCCATATTGTTTGAATCACAGTTATTACAGTTGTTACCCATTTACATAGTTTATTAAAAGGCCATGGTAGCCAGCCACATATTTGGTTTAAAACTGTATTAATGGTTGTTATGATTGTACTAACCCAACTACATACAGTAGTAATAATTTGTTGAATAATTGGAATTAATATTTGTTGAATAATGTAATAGGGCAAAAGTAATATTGTGCAGATAATCATATATAAAAATTTATGCTTTATATTTAATAATCGTTCAAAGATAAGTAATATTATTATTCAATCCTAAAATTATTTCTAAAAATAATTTGTAACACATCCTGAAAAATAATCCTGAAAAACTTTAAATACGAGATTTTTCTTTATTTTTGTCATAAATGAAAAATTTGCAAATTAATAAAAAATGTTATGAACGAAAAAAAATGCTGTGGACAAATAATTGACATTCAAAAACTTGGCACTTGTCGTTATTGTTTGATTTTATCGATAATATTGACTGTCTTATCTTGGTCAGTTTATTACTTTGTTTCAAAATCTCATTCATTTAATCTTTTGTCTTTGGTTATATTGATTTTTTCCTGTCTTTTTTCGTTACTTTTATTAGCACATTTCCTTGCTTTCTTTTCAAAGAAAAAATAATTTTGCCTTATACCATTCAATTGTTCACTGTTTACTTGAGTTGCTTATAACG
>CAZOSY010000405.1:0-1973 GCA_964582565.1 uncultured Bacteroidales bacterium
AATAAAATGCTTATTATAAATAATGAAGCAAAAAGTAATTTTTTATTTTTCATAATTAAATAGTTTTAGGTTATTAAATTAAATTTTTATTTTTTATCAGATATTTATATTTTAATTTGATTAATAATAATTTTTCTTTGTTCAATGGCTTCTTTGCATTCTAAGTGGGTCTTGATAATAAACTTCTCAAGATTTACTTTTAGAGCATCTTCAACTGTTGCTTCACGACCAAAAGCATCTTTTACTTTTTCGTCCAACTCAGGGATTTCAATTAAGTGTTTATTTTTAACTTCTTTAGAAAAATATTGTAAAATATGGTGAACAAAAAAATCTGATTCAAGAAAGTTTATTCCATCTTCAAAGTGTGAATATCTTTTATCCCGTGACGAAATCATAACACCTTTTAATTTTCTCATTAGGGCTTTAACAGCAGGTTCAAGAGATTCATTTATTATTGGGTCACTAAGAAGATATTCGGATATTTCCAGTTCTCTTTGCTCAACAATCTTTGTATAAGTTGTATCAGAAATAAAAGGTGGCGGAGTAGGTGGCACAGGACCTTCTATTAAACATGTATCTGCTGAATAAAAACAACAACAAAGATTTCTGGATGTAACAAACAGGTCTGCAATATTTGCTACAGTATCAATGTCAGATGGTATCGGATTAATTGATCTAAGCCATACCTTATATTTCTTATTAAATATAGCACCAGATCCTGTCCATCCAGCCCCTTTTATATAACCATCAATTTTAACTTGAGTATCACTAATTGCCAGGTAGTTATAATTAATTGGAGAACCTTGCGAATTAGAACCAATATCAGTTTGTGTAATTCCAGTGTGTCCTGGGTCACCTTTTGGAAAAGGAGGTGTTGGAGCAGTTCTTCTGTCAATATACCATTCTCCATTTGGAACAGTAAAAATTGTTGTTAGAGATGTCTGTTCTGGCTTAAATCCACTATCAGCATGTTTATGTACAGTAAATTCTGCAAATGATTCTTTATAATTTAAAGGAGGTTCCTGTATTTCCAAATCTTCGGGAAAATGTCCTGTATCTAAACGAGCTTCAACACTTATACCTTCCATAGTTTTGGGACGAGCTGCAATAAGAAAAAATTCCTGTACACCTTCTATTGACCTTATTCCCTGCACAAATGTTCTTCTGTTTGTAGGTTGTAAGATATGAGGTCTTGGAAGCATTAAAAACAAAGCTCTGTTTGTTCCTAAATGATAAGCACTTAGTAAATTGTAAAGTTGCTGGATTTGCGTACTTGTTGACTGTTTTTCACTTCTTTCCTGTGAAGTATTAGCAGAAACAGTTTCTTTATCTTCTGTCGTGTTGCCCCATTTATGTGTAAGTCCTAACTCTGCTTCCCATGACAAATCTTTTATCTTCCCTTTAATACTACCCTTTCCGTTTATACCTGTACTTACTGAATTTGTATTGGTAAAAGAGTTTGTAGTAGTTGTATCATTTTTTGAAGATGTAAGTAGTTCGCCGGATTCTGTAGCAGCTTGAATTAATTCTCTGTTTTGTGGCTCAAATGCAATAATTTTGGGAAAATCTTCTACTTTCCAAACTGCGGATGAATTAGGGAAGACAGCTATATTTAACAAAACTCCATAACAACCAAAATAAGTTTCAAAAATTTCATCAAGTCCAACCTCAACAGGAGTGTTACCAAATTCTGTAAATCCCTCTTTAATTTCTCTATCAGTTGGCTGATAACCTGTAATGGAAACAGTTACTTTTAAATAAGTAATTTTCCCGGCACAAAACGGGATAGGCAATTCAGATTCGGGTGGTTCATATGCTGAAATAGCTATTGAAGAACGCCATGGAAAAGGAAATTTTTTGTTACAAAATTTTGGGTCAAGCATATCTTTGCTTACACACATTAATTGCCAAGGTATATCTTTTGGCTGTGGTAAAGAATTATTATCAGTCATAATTTTTTGTCTTTATAATTT
>CAZOSY010000406.1:0-1969 GCA_964582565.1 uncultured Bacteroidales bacterium
AAAGTTGTATAAACTAATAACTAATTATAGAAAATATACTGTGAATGGTTACTAATTATGTAGTGTCTGTATATGATATTAAAAATTATAAGAGTTGTTTTAGATTTTCTAGAATAAAATTGAAAACAGGAAACTGGGAAATTATGAATTATGAGTTTTGAACCCTCTTAAATATTTACCTGAAAGTAAATCTCAAAGGCCAGGCTTCGTGTTTTGAACTTGAAACTAAAAACATTTGACATAAATATAACCCTGTATGCTTACTAATCTAACAATAAAAAACTATATCTTAATAAATGAACTGGAAATAGATTTTCAAAAAGGATTCTCTGTTATAACAGGAGAAACAGGAGCAGGAAAATCTATACTATTAGGCGCTATATCTCTTATATTAGGACAAAGAGCTGATACAAAAGTACTTTTAAATAAAAATAAAAAATGTATCATTGAAGGAACTTTCTTTATTAAAAACTATGAATTAAATGATTTCTTTAAATATAATGAACTTGAATTTGAAGAAAACACTATTATTAGAAGAGAAATAAATAAAAACGGAAAATCAAGAGCTTTTATAAATGATACTCCTGCAACACTCAATATCTTAAAAGAACTCGGTAACAAACTCATAGATATACATTCACAAAAAGAAACTATTACTCTTAATGATTCAAACTTTCAACTTGCTGTCATTGACAACTACTCAAAACATAATTCTGTTTTAAAACAATATTTTTTAGCATTTAACAAATACAAACAACTGCAATCAACTGTAAATGAGCTAATTGAAAAAGAAAAACAATCAAAGGCCAATAAAGATTATTATGAATTTCTTTTTGAAGAATTAGAAAATGCAAATCTTAACGATGAAAATGAACAAAAAGAAACAGAAGATGAATTGCAAGTGTTAAATAATGCAGAAAACATTAAAAAAAATCTTTATCAGGCATCTTTATCTTTAAATAATGATGATAATTGCCTTACAAATCAACTCGCTGAAACAAATTCTTTAATAAAAAATATTGCAGATTATACAGGTAATATTAAAGAAATATATGAGCGACTAAATAGTTGCTATATTGAACTCAAAGATATTTCAAACGAAATACAGCATTTAGAACAACATATCATTTATGACCCTGAACGTATAGAACTTCTTAACAACAAATTAAATGTAATATATCATTTACAGCAAAAACATAATGTAAATACTGTTAAAGAACTAATAAAAATAAAAGAATCATTATCTGATAATCTTCAAAAAATTTCCTCTTTTGATAATAATATCAATAAATTAAAAAGTAAAATATCAGAACAAAATAAAATATTAACTCAACTTGCAAAAAAAATATCCTCTGACAGGACAAAATCTATACTTCTTATACAAAAAGAAATAACAAATATATTATCCTTGTTAGGTATGCCTGATGCTCAGATAAAAATTCAGCATACCATATTAAATGATTTTTCTTACAATGGAACAGACAAAGTAAAATTTTTGTTTAATGCAAACAAGGGTAATGAACCGAGAGAACTCTCAAAAGTTGCTTCAGGAGGCGAATTGTCAAGATTAATGCTCAGCATAAAATCATTAATATCTCAGCATAATCTGTTGCCAACAATAATATTTGACGAAATTGATATTGGTATATCCGGCGGTAATATTGCAAATAAAGTTGCTGATATTTTAACAAGAATGTCAAAACAAATGCAACTAATTGTAATTACTCATCTTCCACAAATAGCAGCTAGAGGCGATATTCATTATTTGATTTATAAAAAATCTTTTGACAATGTTACAAATTCTGTAATAAAAAAACTTAATAACAGCGAACGTATTAACGAAATCTCCGAAATGCTTGGAAATTCCAAAACTGCAACACAAACAGCCAAAGAACTGTTAAACAATTGATTATATAGTGTCTGTCCATAAAGTAAGTGTTTAGTTCAGAATGTTCGGGTTCGAGGCTTG
>CAZOSY010000407.1:0-1945 GCA_964582565.1 uncultured Bacteroidales bacterium
ATAATTTATTTTTTAAGAAAAATCATAATATTCATTGGCTTTTGAATATTGCTGATAAATTTGTAAAATTTCGGATAATTGTCTTTGGAAATAATTGCCTGAGGAATATGAATTTCTCTGATTATAACCAATTTATCACTGGTTAGTTTTGAACTAACACTAAATTTTATTTCCGTCTTTTCGTCTTTATATGTTTCGTTAATATCATTTTTTGGCTTGATTACCTTATAATCTTTTGGCAAATTATTAATAATATATGTTTCTTTAATAAAAATATTGTTATATATTTGATAAGGATTTTCTCTCGTTTTTCCTGTCATTGTTAAATTAACTTGTTCAGGTTCAGGAAGTTTAAAATAAATATAATTATCTTGTTTTGTGTAATAATTAGCAATAGAGGCATTAAATTTTATTTCTAAGGGCTTGTTCAAGTCCTGAATATTAATAAATTCAGGTTCTTTATTTACTGTAATTGATTTATCTTTAATATTACTGGTAAACCATATTTTTCTTCTTTTTTCTGTCTGATCTTTAAATTCCTGTCTTAGCTGATAATCTTTTCTGCCTGCATATTCTGTTTCAAAAGAAACATCAGATGAAAAGTCGTCATTTAGTTTGATATTAACGGTTTTGTTAATTAGTATGTCTTTATTATACTTATATTCAACAACTTGCGATGTTTTGTCTTCAACAATAAGGTATGTTTTTTCCGTATTGGCAAAGCCATAAGGATAATCTTTTTGACTAAATGATATTAATTTCCCATCATTATAAATAGCAATGTCTGAAATAAAATTCTTACATGGTATTTCTCTCATCTGTTTTAAATATTGGCTGTTGCCGTTTAAAATAAATACTGGCTTACATGAATTAACACCTGATTCTTTTGCGAGTGCAAGAAATAAAGCAGTTAATTCTTTATTGCTTCCATATTTTTGTTTTAAGATTTTTTCTGCTGGCTCAGGAATAAATTTGTCATCAGTCATTGAGATTTTAAATACAAAATTTTTGTTGATATAATTATAAATAGATAAGAGTTTGGAATTATTATCATTTATACCTGATATAATTTTTTTGGCTAAATCTTTAACTTCGTTTGTGTTATAATTAATAGAATTAAAATCATTGAACAGAATTTTTGAAGCATGATCCCAGTTATCTGCTGTTGAGTAATATACAGGACTTCCAATAATAAAATAAGAGGGCTTATTTTTTTCATCTTTAATTAAAGGAGCATTTTTAATTTTCCATGAATATACAATTTGATTTTTTTCTTCTTTTTTGTTAAATGTTATCTTCTCATTATCATAAAGGTATTTTAATTTAACATTTTTAGGCGTTCTTATTGTCAGGTTTTTTTCTAAATAAGGATTTTCTTCCATCATGTGTTCATATCCTGAAAAATACTCTCTTTGTTTGCTTTTCAGAGTGTAATTAAGCACGACAAAATCACCTGACTCTATTGCCGGGAAATTGATAACTTCCTGACGTTGATTAATATATTCAGGCGAAAATGTTGTCATATATGTTTCATTATTATGAATTGCTTCTTTTGGTAAACGAATTTTTTTGTTATCTCTTACAGTAAAACATTTTCCTAAATCAATTGTTGAAAAATTAGCGTTATAATCAATTTTAACATCAGAATATTTGTTTTTCCCTTTGTAATTTAAGATTTTTTTAATGTAAAATATATGTTCTTCAAAAGAGCCATCTTTGTTTAATGTTATATCAACTTTTGTGATTACATTAATTGCTGATGCTTCGGGATATTTATCTTGTCCGGGAACATTTTTTATGTATTCTTTATAGTCCTGAGCAGAAACGCTGATATAAAACACAGCTAAAAATATTGATATTAATTTTTTCATAAGTTTATATTTAGTTCAAAGTTTAAAGTTCCAAGCATAAAGCACAAATCCTGCCATGTGAAATCCGCCTTAGG
>CAZOSY010000408.1:0-1938 GCA_964582565.1 uncultured Bacteroidales bacterium
GAATTTTTATTGTAAGTTATGCTATAATATTTTATATAGTAAAAATGTTTTTACCTTTTAATTTATCTGCATTACATTATTATCCTGTTAAAACAAACGGTCTGTTACCTGTTGAATATTATATTGCTACTGTTATTATTTTATTAATAATATTTTTAATATTAAAAATCAATAAGACAAATAAGTTGAAAAAAGACCTGATTTTTGGATTAATGTTTTTTTTGATAACTATCTCCTTAGTATTACAGATAATCCCTGTTGGACGTGCTATCACAGCAGAAAGATATACTTATATTCCATATATAGGATTGTTTTTTATAATAGGACAATATTTTACTCTTATAAACAGTAAAAAAAATTCGCGTAAAGCAATAAAAACAAAATCTTATCTGTATATTGTGCTTATAGTTTATATTATTTTTTTTTCATATACAACATACAACAGAAACAAAGTATGGAAGAACGGAATAACGTTATTTTCAGATGTTATAAAAAAATATCCTTCAAGGTCTTTTGCCTATTGGGCTTGCGCAATTGCCAAAGCTAAAGCTTACAACACTTATGAAGCTATTGATGACTATGATAAAGCTATCAAACTAAAACCTGATTATATTAATGCTTATGTTGACCGCGGAAATGCTAAATCTGATTTAAAAAAATATAAACAAGCTATAAATGACTATAACAAAGCTATAGAACTGGATTCTAATTATTTGTCAGCATATCTGAACAGAGGAGTAGCCAAAGGCATTTTAAAAAATTATAAAGGAGCAATAAACGATTTTAATAAAATTATAAAAACAGATGCTGACAATGCTGATGCATATTATAATTTGGGAATCTCAAAACTGCAAATAAATATGAAAAAACAAGCATGTGAGGACTTAAAAAAAGCAGATGAATTAGGGTCAGCACACGCTGCTGAAATTATTAAAAAATATTGTAATTATGTCAAAAATTGATAAATCATTCTATTTATGTGATGATGTTGTGCTTATTGCAAAAAATTTATTAGGCAAATATTTATATACTAAAATTGATGGAGATATAATAACAGGAGGTATTATTACTGAAACAGAAGCTTATGCCGGTGCAAAAGATAAAGCATCTCATGCTTATAATAACAGAAGAACAAAAAGAACAGAAATAATGTTTCATAAAGGCGGGGTCTCTTATGTATATCTTTGCTATGGAATGTATCCTTTATTTAATGTTGTAACAAATAAAAAAAATATTCCTGATGCAATACTTATACGAGCTATCAAACCAACAGATGGAATTGATATAATGCTAAAAAGAACAAATAAAACCAAAATATCAGAAAATTTTACCAATGGACCGGGAAAATTAGCAAAAGCTCTTGGGATAAAATGTGAACATTCTGCATTGAATTTGACAGGAAATATAATATGGCTTGAAGACAAAAAAATAAAAATTAATAAAAAAAATATTATAGCTAAAACACGAATAGGCGTTAACTATGCAGGTAAAGATGCTCTGTTGGATTACAGATTTATTATTAAGGGGACTTCTATAAATTAAAAAACTATGATCAGGCAACTGCCTGATTTAGAACAATCTAAAAAGTATTAAATATTACAAAAATACAAATAATTCTAACCTGATTAATTCCTAACCTGAACAAGCCAGAGCCAAACAGGTTATACGTTAAATTGACCTAATTTCTAATTTTTAATTGACCTAAAAAATGACCAATTACCCAATGTCTAATTGGTCATTATAAAATATTCTGCCAAAAAATACACAAATATTATAAATAAGATACTAAAAAAATTCTGCGTAGCAGATAAATTATTGTAGAACAAAATGCATAAAAAAAATTATTCCCCGTAGGGGATATATAATATAACATCTACGATGTAAAATATTCACATAAATAAATGTACTACAATAATTTAAGCTCTACGAGCTAAAATT
>CAZOSY010000409.1:0-1920 GCA_964582565.1 uncultured Bacteroidales bacterium
TTGAATAATCCACTGGTGTATACTGACCCAAGTGGTTATTGGTTTGGAATTGATGATGCAATTGTTGCAGGACTGGGTTTTGTAGTTGGGTATGTTTCGTATGGTATTACTACTGGTGATTGGGGTATAGATGCATTGGCTAGCGGAGGTATAGCAGCAGGTACATCATGGTTAATTTATAATACTGCAGGGGCTGCTTCTGGAATGCTTGTAGAAGCTGGAGCAAGCCAAGGATCGGCCACAGTTGCAGGTAATGCAATAGGTGGTGCTGTTGGTTCATTTGCTGGTGATATAGCTGGTCAAGCGTATTATACTGGTTCAATTGATTTAGGGCAAGCTGGTCAATCTGCTTTATATGGATTTGGAGGTGGCATGGCATCTGGTTTAGTTGATATATCACCTTTAGCAACGAAGAACTTCCCAATGCACCATACGGTTAAACATATGATTAGGTCAACAGCCTATGAAATGGGAGGAAATATATTTTCAGGAAGACCTATATTTGAAGATATGACGTATGGAATAAATCCAGGAATGATTGTACCTGTTACAATGGATGTTGCATCATTAACCGCTCCAAAGTGGGGATTTAGAGTAATGAAAAATAAGATAAAAGAGAATGCCACAAGCATTTTTGAAAAATTAAATGAACAAGGGTTTTCCTTTGATTCAGAAATTGAACTTGAGATATTAAAAGCAGATGTAGGTTTATATGACTTTCAAGGTGAATATGCTTTAGGACTAAATGCAGATATAAGAGCAACAGGCTATTTGAATATTTCAAAAGGTAATTTAGGCGGAATGTTGCCAATATCAGGTACAGCATCTATAAAGATACCTCATGCCAATCGTATTGGATATTCTATTTATAATAACATGTATCAAAGAGCCTTTAGAAGATGGTGGTAAAATATAAAAATATAATAAAAATAATTATAGTTATTTTTCTTTTTCTTTTTATTTCTTGTGATGTTAAGAAGTATATTTTTAACAGTAAAATGTATTTAAATGATAAAAAAGAAATAACCAATATTACATTTGAGGATTATTTTAAAATTTATGCATATATTGGGCAAATAAATGTAAAATTATTTTCCAATTTATTACTAATTTATACAAGTGATTCAATTTGTTTAGAAAATAAAGGCTACTTAATTTATATTGATAATTTGGATTTAATTATTAGTAAGGATACTAATAACATACATTTTGTAATTGATAGTATAAAGTATGATAGTTGTTTTATTACTATTTCTGAATTAAATCTAATCTCTAGTAGTTGGAATGAGGGAGTAAGTTTAGATAGTAGCTATTTTAAGGTAAAATTTAAATCAACTTTTTATAAGAAAAATTCGTTAAAACAAAATAACAGCAACTGTTTTATTGGTTATTATCAAAATATACAGAATAATATTTTAAAATATAAACCTTTAGAGTATTGTAGTAATTAAAGATCATGTCAAATAAGTATAGCCATATAAGTACTGGGCATAAAAACACTTATAATTTCTTAATAATGGTATCAAAAAACATTACATTCACAAAATCATACATAATAGAAGATGGCACAGAAGAATTATATTATACCATAACCGATTACCTTGGCTCAATACTAATGCTCACAGATAAATACGGCAATGTAGAAGAAGAGACAAACTATGATGCCTGGGGCAGAGTACGAAACCCAGATACATGGACATACACAGGTGCATTGCCATTAAACAAGTTTTACCGTGGCTATACAGGACATGAAATGCTGCCTGAGTTTGCTCTTATAAACATGAACGGCCGTATGTATGACCCTGTAGTAGGTCGTATGCTCTCACCTGACAATTATATTCAAGACCCTTCAAACCCGCAATGCTATAACAGGTATTCTTATTGCCTAAATAATCCACTTGTTTATGTGGATCCGGATGG
>CAZOSY010000410.1:0-1883 GCA_964582565.1 uncultured Bacteroidales bacterium
AGATGAAGAAACAGGACTGTATTATTATGGAGCAAGATATTATACACCGGATTTGAGTGTTTGGTTGAGTGTGGATATGATGAGTGATAAGTATCCTAATCTTTCGCCTTTTGCTTATTGTGCTAATAATCCAGTCATACTTATTGACCCTGATGGGATGGCTGCAATAAAGCCACCTTCTGCTGCTGATTATGTACAAAGTAATATTTCTGAACAAGGGCAACAAAGATTTGACGCAATTTTACAAAACATTGGGTCTTTGGTTGGAAACAATGAAAATGCTATGCAAGCTTTAATGAACACAACAGGTTTAAAAAGAGAAGATATTCTTAAAGATCTGGCATATAATCAAGGGCCTCAAATAGAACTTGCTCCTGGTGGTGCTGCATTTGCAGGTAGTGGAGAAATTTTTTCTTTTGGTAGTGATATAATTAAAAATCTCACAAACGAAAATATTGACATAAATACGCAGGCTTTTGGTGCTGCGATGGTCATTTTAGATGAGTATTCTCATATAGGTGATAAAAGAACTAATAATGGTATAAGTACGGGAGATCCTAGTCTAAATCAACCTGAAGGCACTCAAACATTTAAAAAATCACCGACAAGCCATAGAGGTTCAGATCTGCCACTTTTTGGATTTGGAGTTGACATTGAATCGCTAACAAAACCCAACAGTGGAGTGATTAACGTTAAAAAAACAGGACCTGAAATGATTAAATATCCACAAGCAGGTTACGGAAAGATTCCTGAAAATATTGATATTAAAAGTTTAGGGAGAGAATTATTAAAAAATTCAACAGAATGAAAACTAAAATTATACTCCTTTCATTTTTGTCTTGTTTATTTATTTCATGCAATAAAAAATTGTATGTAAAGCAAGATGATAACAATTGTGATATATATATTCTCGCTATCAATTACTTAGTAAAGCCCAAGAAAGAAACTCAGATTAGTAAAATTATAAGCCCACTTAATATTTATATTTACGACTATAATTATATAAAATTTAATGATAGTATACCTTATAAATTAGTTTGTGCTTGGTTTTGTCAAGAATCTGACAAAGAATGGATGCAAAAATTAAATTCACGCGACATCTATTTAGAACGGTTTTCAAATGATACGACTATTAATACTTTTGCTTGCAAAGACTATCTTTTAAATAATAGTTATAAATTAAAAAAAGAAATTTTTTATTGGAAATATCCAGATTCTGAAAATGATTCTGAATATATTAATTTTAGGAGAAATGATAAGAATGCTCGTATTATTTTTAACAATATTATGTTTGACCAAAAAGGACATGCTTTTTTGTATGCGGAATGGTATGTAAGTAATGGGGAGAAGGTTTTTTTCTTTTTTGTTTTTACTAAAGATAAAAAACATAACAAATGGGAACTTGATTCATTTAGGTCAATGATAAGATAGTCTGCTTTATAAATCCACGGCACGTTTTTAAACAATTGGTAAAAAACGTCCTGATGTCCAGATATTAAAAAATGTTTAACTTTGCCAATACAAATCAAATAATGAAAGAGTTAGACAAAATAATACCATATCTAAGCAGTTACCTTTACGATGCCGCAGGAGAACGTACTCTTAAATTACAGGGTGCCAATCAGGTTATGCTTATCAACGGACAACAACAGTTTAACTTCTTTGATTTAAACAATTTTACCCTTTACACAAGTCCTTATATGGTAATGACCCCTAAAAGTTATACCAAACACTATTACATAGAAGACGAACGTGTTATAAGCAAAATCGGTGGCGGCATGGCTCATAACACTGTGGATATAAATTATCCTGTTGTTCCGGAATTTGGATTAGACGAAAAAATTGAAAAAAATATAAACATGATGTATCGCGAGTTTGAGACA
>CAZOSY010000411.1:0-1873 GCA_964582565.1 uncultured Bacteroidales bacterium
AAAAAAAAGAGAGTTCATCTGCCTGAGGCAGATGAACTCTCTTTATAAAATCTATTTTTGTTCGCTTAAAACGAATTACTAAAATTTTTATTTAAATTTAACAGCAACATGTTCATTTCTATTGCCAACAAGAAGTGCATCATAATTTTTTTTCTTTCTTCTCATTTTTTTATTTGCTTTTTTCAAAACTTTATCGTTTATACTTTTACCTAATATTTGTTTTGCTTTTATTTGAAAAACAACATCGTATTTATTTACAGGTTCACATAATGAAAATATAAACTTACCACCAATTCTGTGGGCATGACAATATTTAACATTTTCATCTACTTTTTTAAATTTTATTGCAACATCTTTATTTGACCCTTCAATTGCTATTATTCCATCATATTCCATCTTTGCTGAAGCATAAGCCTGGGCAGCCATTTCTAATATATAATTCATTGCATACGTAAGACTATAATCTTCTGTCTCCGGTATTGGCAATATTGAAGCAATCTCATAAACAATTTCATATTTATTTATAGGTTCTGAATTACAAAATACCCATTTACCTCTCATTTTGCTTGCTACAGCTAAACTCTTATCTGATTTTAAATCTTCGTTATTCTGTGAATAAGAGAAATTTATAATTAAAAAAGTTGAACAAATAACTGCCAAAGTTTTTAAACTTATTATTTTCATCATTATTAAAAATTTTAAGGTTAATTAAATAAAATAAATTTTGAAACTACAAAGATATATTTTTTATATTATACAATCCAAATTATTATCCATAAAAATAATTTTATTTTTAATGTTATTTATTAATTAAAATGTAACTATTTGTAAATCAATTAAATATGTTTTTAAATTTTTATTATAAATTTTAAAGATTAATTAAAAAAATAATATAAATAACAAAAAATCATACATAAAACTCCTTAATTTTTATATAATTTTGCTGAAATTACAAATTCTATATATAAAAACACAAATGTGTAGTTTTATTTTATCCATAACTGACGGATTAATTATTTACCCAAATTCATGTTGTTATATTTTTTAAGAGTAAGCTAAATTTTGCTATTGACTAAAAATATATTGAATAATATTTGCTCCCATTTTTAATGCTTTTAAACGAGTATCTTCAGTATCTTTGTGTATAGAATAGTCCTCCCAGCCATCACCAAGGTCGCATTCATAAGTATAAAAACATACTAATCTGCCTTGATAAATCAAACCAAAGCCCTGAGCTGGTTTTCCGTCATGTTCATGTATTTTAGGTAAGCCATTATTAAAATTATATTTTTGGTGATATATTTTATGGCTAAAAGGAAGTTCAACAAAATTTAATTCAGGAAATACTTTTTTCATCTGTGGACGAACATATTTGTTTAGTCCATAATTATCGTCAATATGGAGAAAGCCACCTGAGATAAGATAATTTCTCAGATTATTTGCCTGTTGTTTAGAAAAATCAACATTACCATGACCGATTATATGGATAAACGGGTAGTTAAAAATATCCGGACTTCCGACATCAACAATAGCTTGCTCTTCATTAATACTGGTATTTAGATTTTTATTACAAAATTTAATCAGATTAGGTAAAGATGTTTCTAAATTAGCATACCAGTCGCCTCCGCCATCATATTTTAATAAAGCTATTTGTACTGAGGACTGCGGAGAAGCATAAGAACAAATAAATGTTCCTAATATTATTAAAAAAATAAATCGTCTCATAAAAAAATATAAGTTTATATTTACAAAAAAGAAATATTATAATAAAGTCTTAACGTAGCAAAGCTACAAACAAATAATAAAATAGCAGCAGTGGCAGTGGCAGTGGCAGTGGCAGTGGCAGTATAATCTATTATTTTGGGGTAAATTT
>CAZOSY010000412.1:0-1871 GCA_964582565.1 uncultured Bacteroidales bacterium
CGTAAAAAACCGGAACATAAAAAATGAGAATAAAATGCAGCGGGTCCGTGATAAATAGAAACAATGACAATAAATGGCGACATGAAACGTGTCGATGTAGAACGTTTTAAATTTATTAATAGATTAACAAGTAAGTTTTATAACTGCTTGTTAAACACAATACTTTTAAAAATGGAAATAAGAAAAACAGAAATGAAAATGGATGTAGATAAAGATCGTACTAAATTTAAAAAACCGTTGATATTAAATATGCCTTCTGGTTTTAAGGGTCAGGTATTGCGATTTCCAGTAAAAGATTTTCCAAAAGGGACTGATTGTATAGTTATAAAACTATTATAATTTCACAGGGATATTAAGATTATAAAAATTATTAACCTTTAAATAAAATTATTATGACAGCGAAAGAATATTATGAAATTTGTTTTCAAGATCAATTAAAACTTAATAAATTTAACAAAATCACAAAAAAAGAAATTCATACACCCGAAGATGTAATTGAATTTGCTGAAAGTTATCAAAAAAGAATGTTCAATACTAAACAAGTATTCGAATATTATAGACATTTAGTCGAAAATATATATTTTATTGAGAGATTAGATAATTATGAAAGAACACTAATTTTTAAATATGCGATAAAGGAACGGCAAAAAGCATTATTAGATATAAAAAATATAATAAAATTAAATCCAGATTTAAAATATCCTAAATTAACTAAAAATTATACAAAAGTAGATCATTGGAAAAAACACCATCATCGAAGTTATAGAGAATCAGATATGATTGTTAATTTAATTAAATTATATCAATAAATAAAACCTTCTCAAACCAACAAAACCATCCGGGACATTATGCCGTTATATAAATAAACGGCATAATGTCCCATTTATATTTAAAAATCTCATCATATTTTTGAAGTCACTTTTAATTTACAACAAATAAATTATTAAGATTTCGAAATGTGAAGTTATCAATTTTAGGTAAGGAATTAATTAATATTGAACGCCGTTCCGGTGAAGTTTCATCAATAAAAAACCCAAAGGAATGGTTATTAAAAGTTTTTGGTGGCGAGTCATTCTCAGGAATGAATGTTACACCGGATACAGCTTTAACATTTTCAGCCGTGTGGGCTTGCGTTCGTATTTTATCAAATTCCCTGGCAATGGTTCCATTAAATGTTATACAAGACATAAATGGAAACAAAACAATAGCAAAAAAACATCCTGTCCACTATCTCATTCATAAAGAGCCAAACTCAATGATGGGATCATTTACATTTAGACAATCAGCACAAGCACAAGCAGTATTAAGAGGAAATTCATACTCACTAATAAAACGCAATGGTGCAAACCGACCTATCGAATTACAACTTATTTCCGAGCCAAACGATGTCGAACCATTTATTTATCATAATCAATTATTTTACAAAATTAATGGTTATAAATTACCATTTCCGGCAAATGATGTTTTACATATCAAAGGATTAAGTTTTGATGGGATAAAAGGAAAATCAGTTCTTACCGTTGCCCGCGAAAGTATTGGAACTTCTCTTGCAATTCAAAAATATGGTGGTAATATCTTTTCATCCGGTGGTGCAAAACGAATAGCATTAACATCACCAAAAACTGTAAATGAAGATGTTCAAACTCGGTTAAAAAAATCTTGGAAAAAGAAATACGGAAATAATGATAATACTAATAACCTAAATAATATTAATGATGTTGCATTTTTAGAAGGTGGGCTTGATATAAAAGAAATAGGTATGAACCCTGAAGATGCTCAATTTGTTGCATCATCAGAACATAAAATCGAGGATGTCGCCCGGTGGTTCGGAATGGCACTTCATTTAATTCAGTCACAAAAACGACCAACTT
>CAZOSY010000413.1:0-1860 GCA_964582565.1 uncultured Bacteroidales bacterium
TATATCTTCTGTTTTAACAGGTTCTTGTTTTTCTGCTTTAGGTTGTTCTGTTTTTATGTCTTCTGTTTTAACAGGTTCTTGTTGTTCTTTACTTTCAACTTCGGTTTTAACTTCGGTTTTATCTGCAACTTTATCTTCAACTTCAATCTCTTCTTTTTTTAAATTTTCTTTTTCTATTTTTTTAGCAATGGCCGAATATCTTTGTTCATTAATTATTTTTTCAGCTTCTAAACGTTTTTTCTCAATATTTTCTATTTTTAATTTATTTTCAGAAGCTACACTATTTATTTTTGATTCTTTTTCAATCAACCATTTTTTAAATTTAGCTTCAGCTTGTTCTTCTGTTAAAGCACCTTTTTTTATTCCTTTATTAAGATGATTTTTATACAAAATTCCTTTGTATGATAATATAGCTCTTACAGTATCAGAAGGTTGAGCTCCTTTGTTAAGCCATTTCAAGGCTTTATCAAAGTCCAGATCAATTGTTGCCGGGATAGTAAGAGAGTTATAAGTTCCAATTTTTTCAATAATTTTTCCGTCACGTGGTGCACGGCTATCTGCAATAACAATATGAAAAAAAGGTCTTTTTTTCCTTCCAAATCTTTGTAATCTAATTCTTGCTGGCATATTTTTTTAAAATTATTATTTATCATTTATAATAAAAATGCAAAGATGAAACTATTTTATGTAAATTAAAAATATTACAATAAAAAAAATGTTATTAATATTTATTCATAGCTTAAAAATTAAGGTTGAAAATTTTTAGGGCTGAAACTGGCAACTTACAACTTACAACTGGCAACTTGCAACTTGCAACTAATTTATATTATTCTAATTCCTGAGTTATTAGTTTTTGTTTTAACAATTTTTATAAAATTAGGATTTTTAGAAAATTCCTTTTCCATAATTTCAGCTATTTTATCAAAATTATTTTCCTGACATACAGCAAACACAGAAGAGCCACCGCCGCTGATATTATATCCAAAAGCTCCGGCATTCAAAATTTTTTCTTTTATTTTGTAATATTCAGGTATTGCAGATGCACGAACTGGCTCTGCGATATAATCAGTGCTTAATGCCTTTCCAAATTCTTTAACATTTTTATTATGAATTGCGTTAATCATATTTGAGCAAAGTGCCATTTGTTTTTTTAATTTCTCTTGTCCAATATCATAAGTTATAAGTCCTCTTGTTGTTCGTTGACTTTTTTGGATTACAGCAAGAACTATTGGGAATACAGGCATTTTTAGTTTTATGACATCAATGGGGTCATAATTTTTTATTAACACAAATCCACCAAGTAATGCTGCGGCAACATTATCAGCGTGTGGAGAGCCACCTGACGCAATTTCGCCCCTACGTGCAATATCTATCATTTCATTATTTGAAAGATCAAGGTTTAGGAGTTTATTTAATCCATAGATACAAGCAGAAGCCGATGCTCCTGTTGTTCCCAATCCACATCCGGACGGCATTTTTTTTGTTATTTGTATATTCATCCCCTGATTGATATTTTTTCTTCTCATAAGTTCTAAAATGGCAAGTCCGGCTGTGTTTTTATGTATATCTGTAGGGATGTTTTGTGTATCACCAATGATTTTAATATTTATTTTATCAGAGTCGTTAAGAGTAATTTTTATTTGGTCATGAGGTTTTTCTAATGTTAAAGCAAATATATCATAGCCGGGTCCCACATTACCAGTTGTAGCTGGTGCAGACAGTATAATTTCTTTCATTATCAGTTTATAAAGTTTGATGTTTGAAAATATATAACATTTGAGATTTATATAGTATCATAATATCAATTTAATTGTGAAACATTCTATTGTTTTATGGCTATATACTTAAAATGGTTAAATT
>CAZOSY010000414.1:0-1856 GCA_964582565.1 uncultured Bacteroidales bacterium
TTAATTTTAAAATTTCAATAAAAATATGATGCAAATTTAAAAAACAATTTTAAATTTGCATATTAAATTAGTAAAAACTATGTATTTTAAAAGTTTTTTCTTATGTTTATATTTTTTCCTCCATACATTAACACTCTCTGCTCAATGGTCGCTAAGCGAATCTAATTTTCCACAGGCAAATACTTCTTATGAACATTATTATTGTTTTTATTCTTCTATAGGAAACAGCGGTACCGGACAGAACTTTGATTTTTCCAGTGCTCTTATATGGATTTCCGACACATTAAATTATCTCAATCCTGTTGTTTCTTCATTCTATTCATTATATCCTTTGGCAAGTGTGTCAACTTTTACGCCTGGCAATGTTTTAACATATAAATATTTTTCTAGTGATACATCAGCATACTGGGGCATAGGCACTGTGCTTATCGGTGATTTTGGCAGCGGATGGGATACTTTGTATGGCTTTAATAACTCTGCTTATACTGATACATTGCTATCAACCGATTATACTTATGGCCATAATGAAACAGAAATTTCAAAAATTTATATACATGATGGTGTATTGGATGTAATATTTACAGAAGTTAAAATTATCAATGTAGATGCTTCCGGCGACTTACAAACGCCTTTTAATTATTTCAGCAATACAATACGGGTAAAAAAAATTACCTATAAATATGATTCTATTTTTGTTGCCAGTGCATTTTACTCTGCAACGCTTGATACATTGTATGATTATCAGTTTTTTGTACCAAATGTGCAAGGTCCTGTTGTAACAGTCCATACCAATGCAATAGATACTGTAGAATATGTAGAAATTATCAAAAGTCCTGATATGATTAATGGTTGTACTGACACAAATGCACAAAATTTTAATCCAATTGCAAATGTTGATGACGGCTCATGTTACTATTGTCAGGATTTTAATATATCCATAACAAATGATACGGGAATTTGTATAGGTGATACCATGACACTTTCAGTTCAGGGCGAATCTTCTTACCTGTGGTCAACAGGTGATACAACTCCCAGCATCTCAATTAATCCGGATACTTCAAGAGTTTATAGTGTATATATAAGTGATACATCTAATTGCTGGGAAATGGCTTCGGTTCTTGTTGAAGTGTATTTTCCTGTTAGTGCCGACTTCTGGATTGACATATTAAATCCATCTGTTTCTGATACCATTCGTTTTGTTAATCTTTCTCAAAATGCAATGCAATATTTCTGGGATTTTGGTGATATTATCAATACAGATACCAGTACACAAAAGAATCCTTTGTATAAGTATGCAACAGGAGGAACAAAAAATATAATGCTTGTTGCTTCAAATTTATGTTTTGCAGATACAATATATCATTCGTTATTTGTTGCTACTGATATTGACGAACAAAATGCAGTAGAAAATATTGACATTTATCCCAATCCCGGCAACATAAAAAATGCAATACTTTCTTTTTATCTTAAAAACAACAACAAAGTAAGTGTGTCTTTTACAGATATAACCGGTAAAAGATATACTTTGACAGACAATATATATTTTTCTATGGGAGAGCATCATATAAAAATAAGAGATTTTATTTATGATTTACCGGTAGGAATGTATATTATAAAAATAGAAATAAATGGAAAAAATTATATTAAGAAATGGTTGATATTAAAGTAAAAAAGCATATATTAACAAGACAGATTTTATGCCGGAAAAAATGTCAGTCCATAAATTAATAATAAGCCTACTCCAAAAAGACAAAATTATGTCATTCCGAATAACGTCATCCTGAACTCGTTTCAGGGTTATTTCGGAATCTCTAATTTCAATAATATCAATAGATTCTGAAACAAGTTTACCCTGT
>CAZOSY010000415.1:0-1840 GCA_964582565.1 uncultured Bacteroidales bacterium
GTAATTTCACCCATTTTACCATAAGAAAATTGCTGGAGTCCTGTTGGGTCTTCCTATTGTTATATTACAAAAATAAATATATATTTTGAATATTTAACTATTTACTTATGACGAAGCGTAACACTTCGCCAAACACATATTTTTAGTTACTTGACACGCTTCGCTGAACTGGGCGTTCACTATATTTTATACATCTTCGTTAATGCTGTCGCTCAAATGAGGACAAGTTTGGTTATTGAGTTGGAATAAATTCACCTTGACTTCCTACTTTATAATATTTAATTAGAGGTGATGTTCTTGAAACTTGTTTTATTTCACCATTTTTTTCTATTAGGTATTTGGTTTCAATTTCTTTAACCTTTATTTTATTATTCTCATCAACAGATTCAGAAAGTATTTCTCTCTGAACAGTATAAATATCAAAATTATTTAGTATTCTTCCATTCACAGTTGTGCCATCCCCACAATACTCCATAATATTAATTGAAGATATAATTTCGTTTTTAGAATTTAATGTCACTAACTTATAATAAAGAGTATCTTCAGAAACATCCTGATAATACAACAGGAGGTTATACATCTCATTACTTGCAAGAATATAACCATACTTAAACACAGAGTGATTTTTACAGCTTTCATGTAGAATTTCCAAATCACTACATTCTATTATTGCCTTATTGTCAAATAAATTATATACGTTATAATCTTCCGTATCTAAATAAATAGGAAGTTTTTTTTCTTCAAATTTAGAAATAAACTCATTGTCTCCGGAACAACCATATAAATAAACATTAATTTCTTTCGGGAAATACAATATTCCATCTATATATAGGTCGTTAAAATAAAACCGATATCCAATATCATCACTAATTGAATTAATCTTTTCCAGTTTAATAACAGGTCTCTTTATACAATTATAAATCAGTTTTTTATCGCTCAAAACAATTATTGTATCTTTGTTGTTAACAACATACTTTGACCAATTATATTTCTTCAAAGCTAAACTGTCCGATGAAATTATTTCTAAATTATTTACTTTCATGATTGTATCTTGACTTTTCAAGTTGCAAGATATAAATAATGACAATATCGCTAGTATAACTATTTCTTTTTTCATTACTTTGGAATTTTAATTATATCAATCCAAGTAGAGCTACCTGTTTGACGACCTTGCATAATAATATTATTGGGATCTGATTTTGTGTTTTTATTGAATTCAATATTTGCCTTTACTCTATCTGCATTAGCAGCTTTAGTATGTGATTGTTGATAGGCACTATTATAATCACCACCAGGATAATCCCTACCGCCAATATAAGCTTCGTTTATCTCATGTGTAATAGTTTCACTAGTTTGTTCACCTACAATACTTGCTATATTCTGAGTTGCGCCAAAATTAATATATTGAGTTGCAATAGTTTTACCATCTTTAACTTCACTGCCTTCAAAACCACCAGGAACTAATGGCCAGCCTTTTGAACCATCTTTTGAGTTATATGTAGATTCACTTTTTGTTTCCAAATTAACCACTACTGTTTTTGATTGTATAGCTTCTAATAAAATTTTGTCAGCATCTGTTTTAGCCTTACCAGTGGCAGAAAGTTTACCGGTATTTGCATCTCTTGTAATTCCCAAAGATGAAGATTTCTGTAATTCCGCAGTAGCATTTTCGGCATCAGGTCCAGTTATGAATACTTCGTCTAAAGCACCAGTAGGATCAGTTAATATCACCGGATTACCACTACAATACATAAATGGAGATTGGTTAGGTCTTTTATCACTTAACGGGTCCACACTCAACCAAACACTCAAATCCGGTGTATAATACCTTGCTCCATAA
>CAZOSY010000416.1:0-1840 GCA_964582565.1 uncultured Bacteroidales bacterium
ATTTTTCCTTACTTAATACTTCAACAGCTTTTAAAAATGTTTTATCAATCTCATTAATAACAGGATAAAAACCTTTATCATCAAGTATATCACGTCCAATATATGCTTTTAATCTAATCTTAATAACATTTTTTGATATATATAGTCCTTTTTCATCCTTTTCTACTTCATTTTTGTTAGCATAATTGATAAAATTATGAATAATAGAATTAGTTATAACAAAATTTTCTTTATAATCTTTATATGTCTTAAAGTGGTTTAATTTATCTCTGTTTTTATCAGCATAATCAAAAGCAAATTGATAAATCAATCCTTTACTGATTAATTTTTCTAAATATTTTGAATCTCCTTCAATATCAAAAGGGACATATATATCAGGCATAATTCCACCACCACCATATACTATTTTACCTTTGGGAGTTGTATATTTTAAAGAATCATTTAAATTAGTGCTATCAATATTACCTAACTCATCATAAAAAAGTTTTTTATAAAAATCATTATAATATTCTTTTGTGCCATTTTTATAAGGTCTTTGAATACATCTGCCTAATGGCGTATAATATCTTGCTGTTGTCAAACGCATTGCAGAACCATCAGAAAATTCTATCTGTTCTTGCACTAAACCTTTTCCAAAAGACCTTCTTCCTATTATCAATCCCCTGTCATTATCCTGTATAGCTCCTGCTAAAATTTCACTAGCCGAAGCTGACAACTCATCAATTAAAACAACTAATTCATTTTTTTTAAAATCACCTTTATCACTGGCATAGAAATATTTTTTCGGACTATTTCTTCCCTGAGTATAGACAATTAATTTTTTATCTGTTAAAAACTCATCAGCGAGTTGAGTTGCTATGTTTAAATATCCGCCTCCATTTCCTCTAATATCAATTATTAATTTTTTTAGCCCTTTAGATTTTAATTTCAATAAATCAGATAAAAATTCATCATAAGTTGTAGCTGAAAATTTGCTTATTTTAATATAACCTATATTGCTTGTTACCATATAAGCAACATCAATACTATTTGTATTAATTACATCTCTTGTAATAGTAAAGTCCATTAATTTTGATATGCCTATACGGGAAATATTTATATTAGCTTTGGTCCCTTTTTTACCTTTTAATTTTTTTATCACTTTTTCATTAGTAATTTTTATGCCTGCAACATTTTCTCCTTCAATTTTAACTATTCTATCTCCCGGTTTGATACCATTTTTTTCTGAAGGTCCTCCATGAATAACATTTAACACTGTTACAGTATCTTTTTGTATTCTGAATTTTATTCCTATACCTTCAAAATTGCCTAATAAAGGGTCGTTTACTTTATTAAATTCTGATGCAGGGATATAACATGAATGTGGGTCAAGATTTTGAAGCATTCCGTTTATAGCATATTCTGACAATTGTTCTTTACTTACAGAATCAACATAAACTCGCTCTACATAATTTATAACATCTTTTATCCTGTTATTTGATTTATAAGAATTTAATTTAAAGGAAAAAATATTATTTAAAAAATTTTTATCTGTCTTAGACGGATTAGCAAGTATTATCCCTAAAATAATTCCTGTAATCAAAACCAAGGAGAAAATCAGAGGTAAATAAACGTGTGTTTTATTATTATTCATCATTTAAATTTTAAAGTTTGACGTTTGGCGTTCCAATCTTCAATTTCTAATTTCATGTTTTTGTAATTAGTTTGCCCCGTGAAATAATATTTAACCTTTTTATTATCACTATCAAAAAAAAGGTAGTGTATATTAATTATTGATATATATAATGTTTGCACGAAAACAATACTTTTTGTCATTCTGAACTTGTTTCAGAATCTATAA
>CAZOSY010000417.1:0-1834 GCA_964582565.1 uncultured Bacteroidales bacterium
TACTGATATTTTTCGCTCACTTTCATATACAAAACCAATTATTAGAACTCCCCTATATTTATATTCATCTTTTGATATTATTTTAATTTTTACATTAGTATCTGTCATATTTCACAAGGTAAATGGTTTTACTGAATTTTCTTAGAGTTTTCATTTAATGATTGTTTAGATATTTTCTAAAAATTCTTTACCTTTTTCAGTAGTATAATATTTTTGTTTTGAGCTATTGGGTTTTTCAGGGATTGTCATTGCCATGAAACTTTCCTGTAATAATTGATTAATATATTTTCGTTTAAACTTAGTGCGGTCTTTCCAATTAAATTTTTCTAAAATACTAACTAACGGCTTTTGAATTTTACAATAAGTAAGTATTTCAACTTGTTGCTGACTTAGTGCCGACTTAGTGCCGACTTGGTGCCTTTCTGGCACTAAGTTGGTTTTGTCCTCAATAGACTCTGGCTGTAGCTTATATTCTTTCTTAACAAATTGCACCTGAAAAGATAATCCCGGTTCAGACCATTTTAGCTCAATTTCTGGGTATTCTTTTAATGCATCTGCAATCAGTTTTAACCCGTTACCCCATTGTTCTATCAATCCAAGTTTTTTAAATACAGGAGCAATAACTTTATTTCTTATATCCGACTGTCCTGCTTGCATATCATCAAAGTCAACAGAAGGCAATAATTTACCCGGGCTTGTTATTTCAACCATATCATCATATATGGCTATTTTAATGTCCTTACCTGTTAATGAATAATCCCTGTGCACTATTGCGTTTCTGATTGTTTCCCGAACTGCCTCCACAGGATATTCCCAGCGTTCCTGGCGGTAAACTCCTTCAATATGTGCGTTTCTAGATATATTTTTCAGTACAAATTTGTATGCTTCTTCTGTTTGTAATGCTATATTTCCGTTTATTGAACGTTGGTCAATAAAAACTTTGGGCGTTGTTCCTTTAAATCTGGCACATTCTACCTTTGCATAAGGGAAATAACGTCTTTTTACATCACTGTCGGAAAATAACAATAATGCATTAGATGGTTTTAAATCTTTCTGAAATTCAGAGGCAAGTCTTAATTTTTTCAGGGTATTCACATTTATATTTTCTTTGGTTTTTTCAAAAAATAAATTCCTGAATAAAGAAATATCTATCTCATTTAACGTAATATCATGAATTATTTCCGAATCAAAAGAAACATTTCGTTTCTGCCGTTCCAGTTCTGCAATTATTTCTTCGTTTGCCAAACGGTTTGTCGGGCCAACCCTGATATAAGTTCCTGATAATTTTCCTTTGTTTTTTATATAATAAGGATAATTGCTTCCTCTATAGATTTTAACTTTTACTATATTTTTATCTTTATATCGTAAAAAAGAAATATCAGGTATAATATTCGGATAGCAATGATCAAAAATAATATTGCATATTTTTTCTTCAATATTAAATAATTCTGTTTCCTGAATGCCCACAGGTTCTTTGGTTTTATCCTGAATACCAATATAAAGCTCCCCTCCTGCATCGTTAGCAAAAGCTATTACAGTCTTTAATATATCAGAGCTGATAGGAAGTTTTTCTTTAAATTCCAATCTTCTGCCTTCGTTCTGCTTTATTATCTCTTCAAATTGCATAAATTTTTTCCTAGTGTTTCAAAATGACAAAAGTATCTGTTATTTATGATTTCTGTTATTTTCTCTGTAGATATTCCCATAACATTTTATCACAAATAATATATTCTCCGCGACCTGGTGTTTTAAGAATGTTTTTATCAACAAGTATGCGGAGATATTCATTATATTTTACTCTTTCAAACAATTATTCCTCCGCCAACTATATCAT
>CAZOSY010000418.1:0-1828 GCA_964582565.1 uncultured Bacteroidales bacterium
TTAATATTATTTGAATTTTTTTTCAATTTCATCAAAAGTTATTATAAAAAATATTGGTTTTCCTGATATAGACGAATAAGGAATTTTACATGCAAACAATTTATCTGTTAAAGCATTCATCTCTTCTTTTTTAAGGGCTCTCCCTATTTTTACTGATATATTTTTTGCCATTGATTGTGCCAGATTGGTTTTTTTGTCTAAATCAATGTTTGTTAGATTTTTTTTATAGTTTTCTAATACTGTTTCCAAAAGTTTTTTTACATCTATTTTTGATATATCTGCTGGTATTCCATTTATTACAAAAGAGTTTAATCTTGAGTTATTTATTTTAAATCCAAGGGTTTCTATATCATTTTTTAGTTCTTTTATTAGTTGTGCATCACTTGCCGAAAATTCAATAGTTTGTGGAAATAATTGCTGTTGTGAGGCAGTTATTTTGTTTTCAAGCAAATCAATAAAATGTTCATAAAGTATTCGTTCGTGAGCTCTTTGCTGGTCAATAATTATTAGTCCTGATTTAATATTAGTCAGTATATAGCGATTATCTATTTGTAATATATTTTTGTCCGTCTCAGGTATATCGTTTAAGAGATTTGGGCTATCCTGAACATTAGGAGTAAATAATTTAGTCCAGTTTTCTTTGTTTGATTTTTCTAATGACGTTTGTAATTTATGAAAAGGTATTGCTCTGGGGTTGTCAAAAGGATTGTAATCAGGATTAATTTTAATTTGTGGAGGTCTTACAGGTTTATTCCTTTCTGAATAGGGGATATCAAAACCTGTTTCTATATTAAAATCTATACTTGGTGTAATATTAAATTTAGCCAGTGATTTTTTTACTGTTGATTGTAAGACAGCATAAACGATTTTATCATCCTGAAATTTTATTTCGGTCTTTGTAGGATGTATATTTATATCAATTGTTTTTGGGTCAACATCAAAGAATATGAAATAGGAAGGGAAGGCAGAAGAAGGCAACATCTCTTCAAAGGCATGGTTTACAGCATGATTTAAGTAAGGATGTTTAATAAAACGATTGTTGACAAAGAAATACTGTTCCCCGCGTGTCTTTTTTGCAAATTCAGGTTTCCCTATAAATCCTGATATATTGATAAAATGTGTTTCTTGTTCAACAGGTATAAGACGTTGATTATAATTTTTACTAAAAATAGCAGAGATTCTTTGTTTTAGACTGGAATTTTTTAACAGATTGTATGTTTCATTGTCATTATTAAACATTAAGAATGATATCTTTGGATATGCAAGTGCTATTCTTTGAAATTCTTCAATAATATGTTTTGTTTCAACAAGATTTGATTTCAGGAAGTTTCTTCGTGCAGGCACATTAAAAAAGATATTTTTTACAGATACAGAAGTTCCGTTAGGACAAATTACAGATTCCTGACTTTTAACATTAGCACCTTCAATGGTAACACAGGTTCCTAATTCTTCTTCTGTTTTTTTTGTTTTTAGTTGTACGTATGTTATTGCTGCAATAGAGGCAAGAGCTTCACCGCGAAATCCCATTGTCTTGATATTAAATAAATCTTTTGCCTTTTGTATTTTTGATGTGGCATGACGTTCAAAACAAAGCCGTGCATCAGTATCAGACATACCGCATCCATTGTCAATAACCTGAATTAGTGTTCTGCCGGCATCTTTAATAAAAAGTTTAATTTCATCAGCACCGGCATCAACAGCGTTTTCCAATAACTCTTTAACAACAGAAGCAGGTCGCTGAATCACTTCACCGGCAGCAATCTGATTTGCAACAGAATCAGGTAATAATTGAATAATATCAGGCATTATTTTAATTCAAGTAATATTT
>CAZOSY010000419.1:0-1819 GCA_964582565.1 uncultured Bacteroidales bacterium
CCACGCTAAGCCCTGAAAGGGTGTAATCTCAATCCCATAAGTATCTTTCATCATATTCTATGTTATACTCCTTCAGGAACTCTAAATATTCTTCCTGAAAGGTCTTTTTCCTGTGATGAATGTGCTGGTTTTCTATGTAAGCCTTTACTCTATTAACTTGTGTTGGATTAACTGAAAATGCACCATATCCATTCTGCCAGTAAAAATTTTTTATACGTTTATCTATTGTTTTAAGCCACTGGGATGAATGAGATTTTACTTTTTCCAACAACTTCATCAATGCAATTTTTTTAGAGAGTAGGCAAAGGATATGCACATGATTCCTGTAATCGCCAATTTTTACAGGATAACATTCCATGTTTTTACATATTCCACCGATATATCTGTAAAGTTCCTCCTCCACAGAGTCAATGATAAGTGGTTTCTGATATTTGGTGCTGAATATGATATGAGTGTACTGCTTTACAAGTGATTGTCCCATGGTTGATTTATTTTGATTATGCCCTTTCAGGGCTTAGGTCATTTGTTATTGTTTATTCACAGGGCTATTGCCCTGTGTTATTGATTACGCCCTTTTAGGGCTTGTAATTTTATAACATATTTTATAGTTTCGGTCAGGCGCCCGATTGTAAATTCCGTATTTATCGGAACTGAAATATTTTTTCGTTGATTAACAACAACTTAGCAAGTCCGAAACTTTAGTTCATAATTATTTAAATGATTCTGAAATAATAATTACAGGTTTATTTACTTTTCCTTTTATACCTTTTTGCGCATCTGATAAATCTACATTATAGTTTTTTGCAATTTTATCCAGTTCAAAAATGTTATTGCTTAGGTTTAATTTACGTTTTTGGAGTTTGTCAACATCTGATGGCAAGTTTGTATATTTTCCAATATCAATAAGCACAACTATTTTTCGAATATTTTCTTTTTGTTTTTCAGTTAAAACCGTATGCTTGATAATCTCTGACAGGAATTTTTTTGCTCTTTGAGCTACACCGCCTAATGCTTCGGGGTCAGTTTGTGATTGTATCTGTTTATGTTCAAATGTTTCAAAATGCTCTACTGCCATTTTAACATGTTTGTGGTGATTTTCAATCAAATCAGTTCTTTTTTCATTTTTATTTGCTTCAAAAATTTTGAAAGATTCAACAGGTGTTATTTCCTTTGTTTGACAATCATTATTAACCCAATAAAACTCAAATTTTTTATCGGTTTTTAAAAAAGCTGTTGTGCCGCCTTGCAATTCTGCTCTTTTTATTTTTTCAGAATTTCTTCCTGTTCTTGATTTTAAATGAATTTTTTTTATATCGTTAAACCATTTACGGTTTTGCTTTCTGAAATCCCGTAGAAAATGCAGGTATTTAAGCCGTTCATCATCTTCTTCCTTGTATGTTCCGCTAAAGAGTTTTACTTCGTCCAAAATTTCATCCGTTGAAAAAACCTGATTGTCTTCGCCAAAAGCAGTATGAAACGCTTGTATTTTCATAAAAGCAGTTTTGTTGAGCTTAATTTGAGAATCTCCCTGTGCTGATGGATAAAATACGTAATTGTAAATTTTAGAAGCTTTGGTTCCAATTCTGTTTACACGACCAATCCGTTGTATCATTTTTGTTGAGTTCCAAGGTGTATCGTAGTGGATAACTACATTTGAACGATGCAGGTTTACACCTTCTGCCAGTACTTCTGTTGTAATAATTATGTTGTAATCATTTTTCTGCTCTTTACCTTTTTCCTTTTCGTTTTCACTTGGATAATTAGCATCAAAATTCGCAACAATGGTTTCATATTTTGCTTTTCTGTTTTTAGCTGAAAT
>CAZOSY010000420.1:0-1815 GCA_964582565.1 uncultured Bacteroidales bacterium
ACTAACTGTTAACAACTGAGTTACTACATTCTTTTGCCCCACTCGCTGATGGATATGTTGTACCATAATTATTTTTAAAAGCAATTACTTCTGCATCTGTGTCGCCATTATTAATTCCCAAAAAAATTATGTCTCCGGTATTGCATCCAAAATATTCATAAGCATAACTAACTTTTGGAGCTGTTGCCTGACAAGCACTACAAGTTGCATAAAAAAATCAATACATACATAATATCCTGAATTCAAATATGAAAATAAACTATGCTACTTGCCGTCTGTATCTGTAACATTAAAATCAACTGCCTGTGTTAACGGTGTCTGAGCTTGCAAAGTAATAATTAAGAAAAAAAAATTGTTAAAACCATAAAATTTTTCCTTTGTTTTTTCATAATTTAAAATTTTTATTAACAACAGATATAATTGGTCAGACGACTGACTAATATGACATGGCGTTTCTGATTATAATATCAACTTTTTCAAAGTTTAAAAGAACAAAATTTAAAATATCTTATTATAGAATTATTTTAAGCCATTAATAAAATATCTAGGATTTTTTATATAAATTTGTCCGTTTCAGGCAGTTTTTAATAAAATAAACATAAATAATAAAACATATTGAAGAAACATATAGCAATATTAGGGTCAACAGGGTCAATAGGAAAACAATCTTTGGAAGTTATAAGCCGGCATACCGAAGAGTTTGAAATAGAAGTTCTTACAGCTCAAAATAATGCTGATTTACTTATAGAGCAAGCTGTTAAGTATAGACCTAATGCTGTTGTCATTGGCAATGACAAATTTTATGACAAAGTTTCCAAAGCTTTATTTCACAAATTTGGTGTTAAAGTATATGCAGGTGTAGATGCAATAAGTCAGATAGTTGAAATGGACTCAATAGATAAGGTGCTTATTGCTATTGTCGGATTTGCAGGATTGTGTCCTGTTATAAATGCTGTTAAATCAGGGAAAGAGATTGCTCTTGCCAATAAAGAGAGCTTAGTTGTTGCAGGTGAGTTAATAACAGGATTAGCAAAAGAAAAAGGAGTTAATATTTATCCGATAGATTCTGAACATTCAGCTATTTTTCAATGTCTTGCGGGAGAATTTGATAATGCTGTTGAAAAAATTTATCTTACTGGTTCCGGAGGACCTTTTAGAGGTAAGACAAGAGAATTTCTTTGTAAAGTAAAAAAAGAGCAAGCTCTAAAACATCCTAACTGGAGTATGGGAGATAAGATAACAATAGATTCTGCAACTATGATTAACAAAGGTTTTGAAGTGATAGAAGCAAAGTGGTTATTTGGATTAAAGCATAATCAAATTGATGTTGTGATACATCCGCAATCAGTAGTTCATTCTATTGTTCAGTTTCATGATGGCTCTATGAAAGCTCAAATGGGACTGCCTGATATGAGAATACCCATTCAGTATGCTCTTTCTTATCCTAAGAGATTAAAATCCGATTATCCGCGTTTTGATTTTTTGGACTATCCAAATTTGACTTTTGAGATGCCAGACACAAAAAGTTTTCCTAGTCTTGATTTAGCATTTGAATCATTAAATAAAGGAGGCAATATGCCTTGTATTATGAATGCTGCTAATGAAATTGTTGTAGGTGCTTTTTTAAAAGATAAAATTGGTTTTCTTGAAATGTCAGATATTATTGAAAAGTGTATGCACACAGTAAGCTTTATTGCAAAGCCAACATATAATGATTATATATTAACTGATAAAGAGACAAGGAATATAGCGGTGAGTTATATTCAAGTTAAAAAAAGAGAAGAATGAAAAATTGAATATCGAATATTGATTAAC
>CAZOSY010000421.1:0-1811 GCA_964582565.1 uncultured Bacteroidales bacterium
CAAAAATTGAAAATTAATAAATCATTTAAGAAATTGTTATTTTATATATGTATAATATGCTTCTTTATGAATACCGGATGTAATAATAATAAAGTCAATAATTCTAAACAATATAATAACAGTAAAACCACCAAAATATTATATGTTGTTCGTCATGCAAAATCAAGCTGGGCAGATGCTTCATTATCTGATTTTGACCGTCCGTTAAAAAAAAGTGGTGTTAATGATGCTCATATTATCGGGAAAATACTTGCTTCTAAAAATGTAAAACCGGATATTATTTTGTCAAGTTCTGCAAACAGAGCCAGAACTACTGCAAATATATTAGCACAGGAAATATTTCATTCTGATAAAGAAAAAAAAATTATTACTGACAAAACCATCTACTATGCAAGTATATCAGATATCATTGATATTATTGAGCACTTGGACGACTCTTTGCAAAGTGTTATGCTCGTAGGACATAATCCCAGTTCTACTATATTAGCAAACTATCTTACATATAAATATTTTGATAAAATGCCTACTTGCGGAGTTATAGCCATTAGTTTTAATATTTCTGAATGGAATATGATTAAAAAAAATACCGGAAAATTAATATTCTTTGAATATCCTAAAAAATATAAAACTGAATAATTATAACAAAACAAAAAATGAAAAAACAGCTAATTCATCTATTTAAACAAAAGGTATTAATAATGCTTATAATTGCCTGTTCATCAGTAATTTATGCACAGGAAGAAGATATGGAACTATGGACAGGAATACAAGTTGAAAAAAACATCACTGAAAACCTAAAAACATCTTTTGAACAGGAATTTAGATTTAATGAAAACATATCTGATACAAAAAAAATCTATTCTGAATTAGGATTATCTTATAAAATAAATAAAAACATTAGAATTTCTGCTTCCTATCGTTTTGAAAAAAGACGAAAGATTGAAGATTATTATGTCAATCGTCATTGTTTTTATGCCAGTGTAATTCTAAAAAATAAAATAAACCGTTTTGCCTTAGCTTTTAGAACTCAATACAAAACAAAATATGTTAGCTCTTATTCAGAGGAATACGGCTCTATTCCAAAAGACTATCTCAGAAACAAACTGTCTTTAAAATATAATATTAAAAAAAATCCTATAACACCATTATTTTATTGCGAATCATTCTATCAATTAGATAATCCTGAAGGAAACAAATTTGATAAAATACGCTATGCACTGGGAGCTGATTATAAAATTAATAAAAAAAATAATTTAAACATCTTTTATATGCTCCAAAAACAATTTAATGTAAATAGTCCTGTAAATTCTTATATCATTGGAATAGGATATCACTATAATTTATAAATTATAAAAAAAATTAGTAC
The DNA here is from genome assembly GCA_964582565.1 of uncultured Bacteroidales bacterium. Lineage (GTDB taxonomy): Bacteria > Bacteroidota > Bacteroidia > Bacteroidales > CAZZDX01 > CAZZDX01. The sequence goes on from CAZOSY010000421.1 coordinate 1,367, forward strand.
CCGTTCACAGGGTTAATTAAAAAGTCATTATCTGTTGTGCTTTGTACTTGGGACTTAGTGCTTTGTTATTTTCAAGTTAAAAAAAAAGAAGAATGAAAAATTGAATATTGAATACAGATTAACGAATAATGATTTAAGAAGTTAAGTATGAACAAATATGATTTACCTTCCCGCCAATGTTTAGGATTATAGGTGGCAGGCGGGGAAGAACGATTGATAAAATTTTCAGTTTTGATAATTAAAATTGTAAATGAAATGCCCAATTCAAAAGCAGGGAATCATTTATCAGGACAATTGGTTCGTTCAGGAAAATCAGCAGGAGCAAATTACTTGCCCTCGTTATATAAAAATAAAAAATAAAGAAAAAAGTATCTGAATAATATTTGAAATAACAGATTTATTAATAGAATTAGTAAAAATAATTGCAAAATCTATCGTAACTTCA
>CAZOSY010000422.1:0-1799 GCA_964582565.1 uncultured Bacteroidales bacterium
ATGTTCACTTTACGGACAATTTTGATTTGCGTCGTAGGTCTATTGAACCTGTCGTAAAGTTTATTATGTCTGTCAGGTAAAAATCGGGCAATAACTTTGCGGTAAAAAAAAATAATAACTATTAGTTTTTAGATTACACTCATAAATAAAAAAATAAAGATATATAAATATTTTAAATTTATGAAAATTTTAAATATTTTTGTATTTTATTACAAATTAATATTAAACTATATTTATGCTTGTTAAGATATACGGTAGTGCCATTCATGGTATTGATGCAATTGTTATTACTATTGAGGTTAATATAGATAAAGGTATTCAGTTTTTCTTGGTTGGGCTACCTGATAATGCAGTAAAGGAAAGCCACCAAAGGATAGATGCTTCTTTAAAAAATAACGGATATAAGATTCCTGGCAAACAAATTGTTATAAATATGGCTCCTGCAGATATTCGTAAAGAAGGATCTGCTTATGATCTTCCTATTGCTATTGGCATATTAGCTGCTTCTGAACAAATCAAAAAAGAAAAAACAGGAAATTATATAATCATGGGAGAACTTTCACTTGACGGAAGTTTACAACCTATAAAAGGGGCTTTACCCATAGCCATTGAAGCTAAAAAGCAAGGATTTGAAGGTTTTATTTTACCAAAACAAAATGCGAAAGAAGCCGCAGTAGTAGAGAATCTTAAAATTTATGGCGTAGAAAATATTAAAGAAGTGATTGACTTTTTTGATGATAAAATTATTTTAAATCCAACTATAATTGATACAAGAAAAGAGTTTTATTCATGTTTAAACAATTATGAATTTGATTTTTCAGATGTAAAAGGTCAGGACAATATAAAGAGGGCTTTAGAAATAGCAGCTTCAGGAGGTCATAATGCTCTTATGATTGGTCCGCCGGGAGCAGGAAAGACAATGCTTGCCAAACGATTGCCATCAATATTACCTCCTTTAAATCTTTATGAAGCTCTGGAGACAACAAAAATTCATTCTATTGCAGGCAAAACAAATGAAAATTCTTCACTGATTTCTATTCGTCCTTTTCGTTCGCCTCATCATACTATTAGCGATGTTGCCTTAGTAGGTGGCGGAAGTTTTCCACAGCCAGGCGAAATTTCTTTATCTCATAATGGAGTATTATTTTTAGACGAACTGCCTGAATTTAAAAGAGGTGTCCTTGAAGTATTACGACAACCGCTTGAAGATAGATATATTATAATATCAAGGGCAAAATTTACAGTTAGATATCCTGCAAGTTTTATGCTTGTAGCTGCTATGAATCCTTGTCCTTGCGGATATTATAATCATCCGGATAAAGAATGTACATGTATTCCTGGTGCTATCCAAAGATATCTGAATAGAATTTCAGGACCTTTATATGACAGAATAGATATACACATAGAAGTCATACCTGTTCCTTTTAAAGAATTATCTAATAGTCAGCAATCTGAAAAAAGTGAAAAAATCAGAGAAAGAGTTATTACAGCAAGACATATACAAGAGAACAGATATAAAGAAATAAAAGGAATTTATTGCAATGCTCAAATGTCAACCAAATTGTTAAGAGAATTTTGCAAAATAGATGATTCAGGAAAAACATTGTTTAAAAATGCTATGGAAAAATTAGGACTTTCTGCAAGAGCTTATGACAGAATCCTCAAAGTATCCAGAACTATTGCAGACCTTGACAACAGCAATGATATAAAATCAGAACATCTTGCAGAAGCTATACAATACAGAAGTTTAGACAGAGATAACTGGGGAAAATAACAGACATCTTTCCAAAATAAAATTA
>CAZOSY010000423.1:0-1793 GCA_964582565.1 uncultured Bacteroidales bacterium
TACATAAAATAGTATTTAGCCATTTATTTAATTATATATCAAACATTTAAAAAAATTATAAACAATTGTTCTTATACTTCCGATTTGGTAGGATAAGAACAATACACATACACAAAAGTTGAACTAAAACGCTTTAGCGGTGTTCTCAACGAAATTAATTTTTAGAACCCACCTTAAATTAGAAGGTGGTGTGCATTTATTAAGATACTCTTATGCAACGCATTTACACGAAGCAGGTTATGATATTAAGATGATACAGGAATTGTTAGGACACGCAAGCAGTAAAACAACAGAGATATATACACACATCACAACTAAGGGATTTGATCAAATAAAAAGTCCGTTGGATAGTTTGGATTTTTAAAATTTATTGTATATTTCTCCTGAAAAAAAACTTTTTTTATATATATGTGTAATAAAATTATTTCATATATTTGCATAATATCAATGATGGGGTTTAAAAAAAGAGCAATTAATATGAAAAAAGGCAGAAAGCGTAAGGAAAAACCGTTGGGGATGGATTTTGTAATGATTATCAGGTTCTTAACAAATAATTGAAGGGATAACTAATTAAAAAATAACCACCATTATGGTGGTTACACAATCGTTACCCTGCATTAGAAAAAACGAAATAGAATGGTAAAATTGAAGCGAAATATGAAAAAATGCCGACCCGAAAATAGCACATTCGGCAAACCCTGCCCACAAGCTGACCCTTCGTTTGCCAAAAGAGCTATTTTTGCCACCGCTCAGGGTGGTGCTAATCTGACTGAAACGAATTAATAATTAAAACATAGAATTATGAATTGCCCAAAACATAACCGAACACCATATAATGAGTTTCTAACTCCTCAAAATGAAGATATTATTTCAGTAGCAAATTATATTGCATCAGATAATTTCAATCAATATTTAGAATATGTAAATGAAAATATTGAATATATTCGAGATAAAATTTCATGCGGATATAGTGACTGTTGGTCTTATCCATCTGAAACATTACAAAATGGATATGGAGACTGTGAAGATATGTCATTTTTATTAGCATCTTTATTAATGGCAAAATTCAAAAAGAATAGCATAAGAGTTGTTATTGGTTGGCATAATAGAAATGGTCATGCTTGGGTTGAAATTGTAACAAAAGATAAAAATGAATTAGTTCTTGAAAGCACATCAGGAGAATGGTTTGATAAAGTAACGGCATATCGGAATGGTTATGTCTCAGATGTGTATGTTTATTTAAATGGATGTGAAAAAGCGTAATGAATTAAAATATTTACTAATTTTGAAAAATGAAAATATGTTGAAAATAACATAAAAACAAAAGAGCGTTAGCTTTTTTCTTGGTTCACAGAAATCGCCAAATTTTTATACGACCACGAGAGATAAGTTTAATGTTCATGCCAAATGGCGTGGACAGTACTTATTTTTGGTCGTAGGTGTTTGGCGATACCATGTGAACAGGATGAGTTTCTGTTCCACGCTTCTTTTAAATCTAATAATTAACTGTCAGAGGGACAATGGCAACATAAATTATTTAATGATGAAAAAAAAATTATTTAAAACAACAGCAGCAATGTTGTTAGTGTTGGCATTTATTACAGTTAATGCACAGCACAAAAAGGTAGCAATTGAAAAATCAGTTGCAGAAACAAAAAAACTTGATATTAATCCTGTCAAATCAGAAATTAATGTTCAAGAATTATCTGGGGAAGCTAATATTGACGAAACTACTCCTAAATGGAATAGAAGTTTGGTAAATTATGAAAAAAGTCATAAAATATCTCCTGAAA
>CAZOSY010000424.1:0-1769 GCA_964582565.1 uncultured Bacteroidales bacterium
AGAATACCAAAAAATTGTTTTATGTTTGATTTAAACAAAAAAGCTATAATTAGCATAGCTATAATTACAGATAAGAATATAAATATTTGTTTTTTTTTCATTAAAAATTATTCAAATAAATGTTTTTAAAAGTATCAAAATTAACTGTTTCTAAGACATTAAATTTATTATCAAGGACAACAATATTTAGTCCTCTTCTATTTTTAGATAATTCTTTGTTATCTATTTTTATTGATGAAAAATTTCCGACCAAACATCCTGCTGAGATGATTGAAATCGGTTTTACTATTTTTATTCCTTTAATTTTTGAATTTGCTGATATATTTATCTGAACAGAGTCAGTATTATTTATTTTTTCAAGTATTAACTTTTTATTTGCTATTACAGAAATATAAGAGCCCCTATATAACAGATTATTAATATTTGAGTTTAAATTTTTCATATAATCTTTAAATTCCATGCTTAATTTATTCGTAGCTTCATCTTTAACTGATATAATTAAAATGTTATGCTCATTTTTGTTTATAAACTGTGTTAATGTTTCAAGTGATACTTTTTTATGACAGAATCCTTGCGGAGGAATATAATTACTTTTTTTTGAAAACATTACATAATATCCATCCAAATAAGTATAAAGCATTTTATTTTTATCAATAAGAGAAGAAAATCTATCAAAATATTGTGGTATTGTAACATAAACAGTTTTTTGGTCAATATTTTCATTATCAATATTTTTCTCAAAAGTTTCAAGATAATTATTGATTTTATTATAATTTGTTCTTGCAACATATCCAACGTCAATAGGTTTTTTATTATTTGCTGCCAAATATGCAAAATGGACATAATCATCTATATGATTATAATTTTGGGATAAAGCCGGATAAAACGCAATTTTATCAAAATCCTGAAAAATTTTATTCCATACTTTTTCTTTTATTGGAGGTCTGTATTCAGCATTTTCAATATTCCATTTGTTAATTAAAGGACTAATATCAATAATTTGAATTACAAAAGCAGCAATAATTATAATAGTTGATATAGTTTTATTTTTATTTTTATTTGTTACAATAAATAAAACAGTAAAGATGAGCAGGTAATATACGGGCCAGAAAAAACGTCCGCTTGATTGAAAAGCAGAGAATAAATTTTTACAAAAATCAGGCAATCCATATTGTATTATTATTTTATCATTAAAAGCTATTTTATTACTTATAGCATAGACAGTAAATATTAAAGAAATTACAAGTAATGGTATTATACTTTTTTTTGAACTAACATATTTCCTAAATTTTTTTATACATTTTTTTTTATATTTTACTATTAAAGATATGAACATATATATTGCCAAAATAATCATTCCAAGCCCTAAATAGTTATATCCTTCAAATCCTTGTTCTCTGCATAAAACAGGTAATTCTGGAATAACAGAATGTGGATATGATATTAAAGGGTTAACTGATGAATTAGCAGGATTAATCAAAGAGTTCAGGTTCATTGAAAATATGCCATATCCATATCCATACAAACCATAATCTAATTTATTTCCAAAATCAATATATCCAATTACAAACCATAAAAGAAAAGTTACAAATAATGATATAAAGCTAATTGCAAAAAATTTTATTAATGAAATAATTTTATTAATAAAACAAAATTTTATCAGGAGTATCAATGTAAAAGCAAGAACAAAAACGCATAAATATGGATGGATAAAAGCACTTAAAAATAAAATAATAAACTGATATATCAAAATTTTTCGTTTCCCATAT
>CAZOSY010000425.1:0-1750 GCA_964582565.1 uncultured Bacteroidales bacterium
GATTTTTATGTAAGTTTGTCTTATTAAAAAAATATAAAATTGAACATATATATTCGTAAAAAAAGGTGGAAACGTTGGCTTATTTTGTCTGCTATCATTATAGTATGTATATCTTTATGGTTTACTAATATACTGGTAAAAAAAATCGCAAAAGAAGAGCGTAAAAAGGTACAACTTTGGGCTGATGCTATACAAAAAAAGGCAAATCTTGTTAAATATACCGAAGAGTTATTTAAAAAATTAGAATCTCAGGAACGTAAAAGGATTAAACTTTGGGCTGATGCAAACAAAATGCTGATAACAGCAAATTATTCCGAAGACCTGACTTTTTATACTAAAATAATTTCTGATAACACAACAATACCTGTTATTTTAACAGATAAAGATGATAACATTACAGCAACAAAAAATGTTGATTTTAGTACAGATACTGTAAAAATATTACAAGGTGATTTAAAAAAAGAGTTTTCTGTTTATGAACCTATAATTATTAATTATTATGGCAATTTAAAAATTTATCTTTATTATAAGGACTCAAAACTTCTTATAGAGTTGCGTGATGTGCTTAATAATCTTATCAAATCTTTTATATCCGGTGTTGTCAGAAATTCTGCGTCTGTGCCTGTAATTATAACAGACAGCACAAAGACAAAAGTCATTGCTTTTGGAAATATTGATTCTTTAAAGATAAAAGAAGCTTCATATATAAAAAAAACAATATCTGATATGTCTTATCAAAATAAGCCAATAGATATTGAATTAGCAAATTATGGTAAAAGTTACATTTTCTACAAAAGTTCGTATGTTTTAAAGCAATTAAGATATTATCCATATATACAGTTTTTAATTATTGGGATTTTTATGTTAGTAGCTTATCTTTTGTTTAGCACAGCAAGAAGCTCGGAACAGAGTCAGGTATGGACAGGTATGGCAAAAGAGACAGCTCATCAACTTGGCACGCCTCTTTCTTCATTAATTGCCTGGGTTGAATTGTTAAAGTTAAAAGGTGTTGATAAAAAAACAACACAGGAAATGGAGAAAGACGTTAAACGGCTTGAAGTGATAACAGAACGTTTTTCAAAAATCGGGTCCGAGCCAAAGCTTAGAAATGAAAATATTGTTAAAGTTCTTTATAACTCAATAGAATATCTTAAATCCCGCACATCTAAAAGAATTAATTATATCATTAATTTGCCGGAAGACAATGAACTTTTGGTCCCGTTAAATACTCATTTGTTTGAGTGGGTAATTGAAAATTTATGTAAAAATGCTGTTGATGCAATGAGCGGTAAAGGAAAAATCAATATTAATATTATTGAAAAAGATAAAATTTTGTATATTGATGTCAGTGATACAGGCAAAGGCGTTCCTAAATCAAAATATAAGACCATTTTCAATCCCGGATATACCAGTAAATCAAGGGGCTGGGGATTAGGGTTATCTTTGTCTGAAAGGATAATTCAAAATTATCACTCCGGTAAAATTTTTGTTAAAAATTCCATATTAAATAAAGGAACCACTTTTAGGATAGTGCTTAAAAAATAAGTTTATAAGGGCATAAGGCGAATGAGATTTTGATTAGGTTCACCCCGTGAAATAAAATCGTAGATTTTAATGCTTCGCATTATTTAACGGGTTTAAATTAGAGCAATTAGATCAATTAGAAATCATAAAAAAGTTCTATATAAAATATTTTGCCAAAAAATACACGAATATTATAAATAAGATACTAAATGGATTGACTTGTATA
>CAZOSY010000426.1:0-1742 GCA_964582565.1 uncultured Bacteroidales bacterium
ATAATTCATAATTCGTAATTCATAATTCATAATTCATAATTCATAATTCATAATTGCCTTTAAACATCTTTCAGCTGTATGTCCGTCCCAAAGTTCAGGTCGTTTTGGCTTAATATTTTTTGCCAACATTTTTTTGTATTCTTTTCTGATAAGTTTAACATTGTTTCCAACTAAAACACTTGCTCCGCCATTTTTTGTTAATGTTATTGGTCTTTCTGTGTTCCAGCGAAGTGTTAAGCAAGGAGTTCCCAATATCGTGCATTCTTCCTGTAATCCGCCACTATCAGTTAGCATTATTTTTGCCTGCATATTAAGTTTGAGCATATCATGATATTCCAAAGGATTGAGAAGGAAAATATTTTTATTTTTTAGTATTTTTGGTAAGAGATCAAATGATTCTAATTGTTTTTTAGTTCTTGGGTGCATAGTCCATATTAAAGGCATATCGTGAGCAACTTCTTTGATTAAGAAATTGATAAAAGGTTCAAGGATTTCTTTTTTATCAACATTAGAAGGACGGTGAAGAGTCATGAGAGCGTATTGAGAAGGGGAGAAAGAGAGAATGGGAGATTGTCCGTCAATTAAATTATTACTGATTATTTCATCTATTGATATTTTAGATGCCTTTTTGCGATTAGCGTCCAAAGTGTCTATCATTATGTTACCGACAAATTTTATTTTTTTTTCAGACACACCTTCTTTTTTTAAATTTTCAATAGAAATTCTGTCCGGAGTTAATAATAAATCACTAAGTCGGTCAGTAACAAGACGATTAATTTCTTCGGGCATATCCAAATCATCAGAACGAAGTCCTGCTTCTATATGACAACATTTTATATGTTCTTTTTTTGCTGTAACAGAACAGGCAAGTGTGGCATTAACATCTCCGACTACAACTACCCAGTCAGGTTTATGTTTTTTTAACACTTTTTCAAAGGCAATCATTGTTTGACCAACTTGTTGTGCGTGTGTTCCCGAACCTATTTCAAGATTAATATCAGGTTTAGGGATATTGAGTTCCTTAAAAAAGGATTTTGACATACTATCGTCATAGTGCTGTCCTGTATGGACAAGAAGATGGGTAAGGAGTTGCTGGTTACTGGTTGCTGGTTGCCTGTTAAATTCCTTGATTGCTTTGATAAAAGGAGCAATTTTCATAAAATTAGGACGGGCTCCAACAACAGAAATTATTTTCATGCTATTTTTTATTATAGAGTTTTATATAAATCTTTCCATTACGGGTTTTTTGTTTCAATTCTAAAATTTTAGAACTTAAACCTTAATATTAGAACAAAAAATTGAGTGATGTTTTTTTTACTCTCCCCTTTTGGTTCCCCTCTCTACGAGTAGAGAGGGGTTAGGGGTGAGTATAAAAAACACAAAAAACAAAATAGCAAAAATTAACAATTTTACCCCTGTGAAATATCCGCCTTAGGCGTATGAAATTTTGATTAGGTTCAAATTAAATAATGCTTCGCATTATTTAACGGGGTAAAATTAGAGCAATTAGAAATTATAAAAAATATACTAACGTAAAATTGACTATCGTAAAAAAGCAACCCCACTGTAAACTCGTTAATCAAAATACTGATAATTAGGATTTTATGATTTGCAAAATAATATTATTACGGAAAAAAAACGATAATTCCATTTTACCCTTAAATCCGCAAGGATTTAAGAATATTCCTAAAAAAGGGCTTACGTTATTTGATATTTTTTGTACTTTCATTGCGAAAAATTTT
>CAZOSY010000427.1:0-1728 GCA_964582565.1 uncultured Bacteroidales bacterium
AAGCTATGAACGGTTACAATAAAACCTATTGTCCCCCTAATATTTTCTTTGAACCGAAAAATGGTTCAGTATATATGGGCAGAAAAAATGATTTTGTATTAGTTTGTTCACAAACAAAAGGCAGACATCTATTTGGTAAAATTTATTGTCCGCTTGTAGCAGATTGATACATAATGATTTATGTTTGTGAGTATTAACATTAATATTATATATATTTGCCTAAAATACACAAACAAGTTATTTTTTTTATAAATTCTTAGCATAAAAAAATATTAGTTAGTGTCTGCACGAAAACAATACTTTTTGTCATTCTGAACTTGTTTCAGAATCTATAATAACTTGATAATCAGATTCCGAAATAAATTCGGAATGACAGTGTTATTTAGAGTTCAGGGTGGTGGTAAGGACGCGTTTTACGCGTCCTTACCACCACCTTCCCAACATAATGAAGTTGTCATTCCGAACGGAGTGAGGAATCTACTATTATAAATTCTAATTTCATTTTTAGTCGGACACTAATGTAAAAAAATACTAGTTAACCAAAATATTTTAAGTATGATTTCACTATTATTAATACCTTTTATAATTGCTATGTTTTTAGCAATTAATATGGGCGGAAGCGGAACTGCACCATCATTTTCAGCAGCTTATGGTGCAAATATAATACGTAGAAATTTAATTCCCGGATTATTCGGAATTATGGTCTTTCTGGGAGCGATTATTGCAGGGAAAGAGACGACAACAACAATTGGGAAAGGTCTGCTATCTCCGGAAATGATGAGTCCTTTAATTGTATCAATAATACTGTCTTCTGTGGCTATAACACTGCTTATCACAAATTTATTAGGAATACCACAATCTACCAGTCAGGCAACGGTCTTGTCTGTTGTTGCACCTGCAATGTATTTTAATACCTTGAACTCTCAAAAATTGTTCTATGAGATTATTCCAACATGGTTTATATTACCGGTAATTTCATTTATTATTTGTTTTCTTATTGGTAAATATATATACAAACCGTTTAGAAAAAAAGGATATACTATCTCTAAAAAAATTAATGATAGTTATATTTTAAAAGGACTAATACTTGTTATGTCATTATATGTAGCTTTTTCAATAGGAGCAAATAATGTCGCAAATGCAGTAGGACCTATTTCAACTATGACAATTAATAGATTAAACATATCTTCAAATGAAAATTATATATTGGTTATAACTTTAGCAACATTAATAGTTGCACCATGTTTTGGAATTGGAAGTTCTATCTTTGGACATAAGATTGTTCAAAATACAGGGAAAGAAATAATTTTATTTGGTAAAATTGAAGCAGCTATTATCGCTTTTGTATCAGCAAGTTTATTATTGGTTGCATCATTAACCAAAGGAATTCCTACTTCTTTGGTTCAATTAAATGTTGCTGCAATATTAGGAATAGGAGTTGCTAAACTTGGATTTAAAAACATTTTTAAAAGAACAGAAGTAAATAAATTTTTTATAACATGGATTATTGCTCCTGTTATATCTTTTTCACTATCATTATTGCTTACGTTTTTAGCTGACAAAATGGGATACTTATAAAAATTATGTTACATAATTTTATATACAAATACGTTCCATATCAGTATAATCTAATAATAAATATGGTTCTACTGTTATTTTAATGGGTAGAGATATAATCCTTTATAAAAAAACGATTTAATTTCTAATTTCTAATTAACCTAATTGACC
>CAZOSY010000428.1:0-1722 GCA_964582565.1 uncultured Bacteroidales bacterium
CTAAATTATATTGATTTCAACTAAATTATTATGTAATTTTGAAACATGAAACAACGAATTTATATTGACACATCTGTCTTTGGTGGTTGTTTTGACAAAGAATTTTCAGAACATACTATCCCTTTGTTTGATAGATTCCAGAACGATGAATTTATTATTCTTTTTTCAACCATCACACAAGATGAACTTGAAAATGCACCAGAAAAAGTAAAACAGTTAGTAAATGGACTTAAAACAGAAAATACAGAATATCTTGACATTACAAACGAAGCAGTTAATTTAGCAACCGAATACATTGCAGAAAAAGTTGTAGGACAGATAAGTTATGCTGACTGTTTACACATCGCTTTAGCAACAATAAACCGAGCAGACTTTCTAGTAAGTTGGAATTTTAAACATATTGTAAATGTTCAACGAATTAGAGGTTACAACTCAATTAACATTAAAAATGGTTATCGACAATTAGAGATACGTTCACCACGAGAATTTAAAAAATATGAAAACGACTGAAAAAAAAACAGAAAAACAATTTGATGCTGTAAAATTCATGAGACAACAGCGTGATATATTGAGCAAAAAGTTATCAAAGATGACTAAAGTTGAAATTCTTGAATATTTTAGAAAACGAAAAACAGAATTGACAATAAAGCCCAGCGCATAACAAAGGATCATAAAGCATGGCAGGTGAAGTAGTTAACTTGAATATTGGAACACTATATAAACATTATAGTATATTGAAAATTAGTTGTTTCAAAATTTGCCACGCTTCATAGCCAAAAAGATAACTATTATACACATTATTTACCGTTAATCATAATTTATTATCATCAAGTTATTAGTTATTAAATGTAAAGTTTTACCACGTTGTTAATGGTGTGATGAGCATTTCTTTTTAATTATTTACTTTTTAGTATAAATCGTTAATAACTATAAATAACAATTTAATTATCGTATTTAAAGTATAGTATTATCAATAAATAAATATTTTTTTTATATTAATTTAAATTAAACCAAAATTTATGGAATATAACACAACACGTCCGAAGTTAAAAATTTTTGAATATGGAAGGAATATTCAAAAGATGATAGAATATGCAATTTCCATCAAAGATAGAGAGAATAGAACCAAAATGGCAAAATTAATTGTAAATATTATGGGAAGATTAAATCCAAATGTTAATCTTAATGAAGTAGGTGATTTTAGTCATAAATTGTGGAATCATCTTTTTATTATTTCTGATTTTAAATTAGATGTTGATGCTCCATATCCTGTTCCATCAAAAAATGCTATATTATATGATAAAAAGAATAAGATTTCATATTCAAATAAAAATATTAGATTTCGTTATTATGGTAATAATATTCAGTCAATTATTAAAAAAGCTATAGATTATAAAGAGGGAAAAGAAAAAGATGCTTTAGTAAAAACATTGACTAATCATTTAAAAAAAATATATATAAACTGGAATTGTGATTCTGTAGATGATGAAGTAATTATGAATCATCTTTCAATATTATCAGATGGTAAATTAAAGATGAATGAAAATGATAAACTTAATGAAACTAAGGATATTTTAGATATGAATGTAGCAAAGAGATCTAATAAAAGGAATAATGACACAAGCAGATATAAAAAAAGAAAAACATACAGATAGTAATTTTTTTATATGTTATTTGTCTTAAAAAAATGTTAATAATTATAATATATCAAGTTTAAAGTTT
>CAZOSY010000429.1:0-1719 GCA_964582565.1 uncultured Bacteroidales bacterium
TCAGGATGTATGTCAACCTGGACTTATTCAAGAGTTAGAGGAAAAGGATAAAAATACTATTTTCAATATCATTGAAACAATGCTCACCAAAAAGAAATTTAAAGACTTCTTTCAGAAAAATGTGGCGGCTCTGTAAAAGAAAAAAGCCCCAACACTAAAGTTTTTTCTGTTATTTAGTAAATAGCCTTATTACAGACTTATATAGTATAAACCCTTCAAATTGGGTGTAGTATACACGTTTCCTGCCCATCCCTCAGACTTTACTGGGATTGTAATTCCTCCAATTATAACACGAAAACATATAGCATGATCAGGAAACATATCTTCATTAAAATATGGAGTCAAACTCATTTTATAACTTTTCCCAACTTTAATCTTAGAACATTTTTTTGCTTTTCCTTTTAAAGAAACTACTGCATACCATGTACTATCTTTTTCATTGCACACTTTAATAATATAAGCTTTTTTAACACGCTCAATTTTCAATATTTTATACTCTTTAGCAGTAGTATCAATGCTGTATAAATCATTATAATTAGTGGAAAATGCTGAATTGCATATAAACATTATGCTAGATAGCAATGCCAGAAAGTAAACCATTTTATTTTTCATAATAAATTAAGCTTTATTTAAAAATATTTTTTGTAAATGGGTTTTCTTTTATTGAATTAATTGAACTTTTAATATTGTTAAATATTTGAGGATCAACTAACCCGTCACCAGGCTGTCTAGTAGCTCTATTATGAGCCCCCAAATAAATATTATATGTGCTATTACCTTTTATCGCTGGTAAAGCAGAAATACCTGTTTTCATGGATATTAAACCACCCTGAAATGCTTCTGTAACTTCGTGAAGCATTGATTGTCCGGGTTTTCCACCATAAAAAAGATCTATCATTTTTAATTTCCAAGGATTCACTGTCTGTTTTGCATTTACCATTGTTTTTTCATATTGAAATTGAGAAGATTTAAAAGGTTTATTATTTGTAGATATTTCGGCAGATTCGGTGGACTTTGATACAACATTTCCCATAAATGCCCCTCCAGAATTACCGCCAGAATTATTAGCTGTAACAGTGACAGTAACATCTGTACTGTTTATTACATCAAGTAATTTTTGATCATCAGCAGTAATCGGATTTCCAGTTGCTGTAACTATTTTTGTTTTAGGATCTCTCGTTAACGTTAAATTAGTTGATTTTTGCAACTGCTTTGTTGCAGCATCAGCTTCGGGACCAGTAATAACAAGCTCATCCAAAGCCCCTGTCGGATCAATTAGTATTACCGGATTATTCTGGCAATAATTGTAAGGGGATAAATTAGGTCGTTTATCAGCCATCGGATCGACACTCAGCCACACGCTAATTTCCGGTGTATAGTATCTAGCCCCATAGTAGTACAAACCTGTTTCGTTGTCGAGTTCTTTGCCGTTGAACTTATAAGGGGTTTGCCATGTATCACGCATTTCGAAGAAGTTTTCACCATAAGGCATATATTCTATGTGGTGGATAACGTCAGCATTGAGGTCGGTAATTTGGGTGGAAGAACCGAGGTGGTCTTTGTGATAGAAATAAATAAATTTTTCGTGTTTATCTAAATCCTGTGCTTCATGCAGCCAGAAATGTATGTCAGGATGTATGTCAACTTCTGCATTAACGTGCAATGTCTCAAAGTCGCGATACATCATGTTTGTATTATTTTCAATTTTTCCTTTATAAG
>CAZOSY010000430.1:0-1718 GCA_964582565.1 uncultured Bacteroidales bacterium
ACCGTTGGATAGGCATCCTACGGCATTTATTATTTTTGTATCTCCAAATTTTTAAAAAATCTGATTTTTTTAGTTTATGAATTATTCAGGTATAATATTTCACTACTGACCGACTAAATTTAAAAATTCAGATAAAGTTGTTCCTAAATATTATGAGATTATAAGTTTTAATTTCAAACCATTGGTCTTATTACCTAGTCTTTTATTTTTCTTTTTCTAATTTTTTAAGATGTTTTAGTTCAGGGATTATTATTACAGAGACAATTAATACAGAAATAATATCAGCTATAGGGAATGAATACCATATCCCATTAAGTCCAAATAATACAGGTATTATTAATACTAATGGTATAATTAGTATTATTGGTCTTAGTAAGGATAAGAATAATGCAGGCAGAGCTTTGCCTGATGCCTGATAGTAAGATGAGCCGATAATATTAAATCCTACAATAGGTATTGCGAGTATGATTATTCTTAAAGCATATATACCTTGTTTTATTAAAACAGGGTCAGTAGTGAACAAAGATATGATTTGTTTGGCAAAAATCATAGTGATAGAAAAGCCGGTCAGACCTATAATAAAAGTAGCTATATTTGATTTTTTAAATACTTCTTTTACTCTTTTATAATTTTTTGCTCCGTAATTAAATCCTGAAACAGGCAAAAATCCTTGGGCAATTCCCAGCATTGGTATAAAAAGGAATCTTAATATACGGATTACAATTCCAAATACAGCAACAGAGAGCTCCCCGCCATATATTATAAGAGTATGATTTAATACTATTGTCATAATACTTCCGGACCCTTGTCTGACAAAAGAAGACATTCCAATAGCAAAAATTTCTTTTACAATTGGTTTTTTTGGTTTTATATATTTTTTGTTCATTTTTATTTTAATTACACCATTTCCTTTTCTGAAAAAGTGTATTATATAAAAAAATGTAATAAATTGTGATATGACAGATGCTGTAGCAGCTCCTTTAATTCCCATGTTAAAGCTAAATATAAAGATAGGGTCTAATATAATATTTGTCAATGCAGAAATCAGCATACTAATCATTGCCACTTTTGCATTTCCTTGTGAACGGATAACATTATTAGACATCATGGCAAAGCTTATAAAAGGTGTTCCTATTAAAATAACAGAGAGATAGTCCTTTGCATATTGTATGATTTCTCCTTTTGCACCAAATAATAAAAGCACTGGCTTCATGAATACATATCCTATAATTAACATAATAAAGCTTATGATAATAGTAATGGTAATCATGTTTCCAAATGTTATGTTTGCTTTTTCATTATTTTTTGCTCCTAAATTTCTTGAAATAATAGATGCTCCACCTATTCCTACGGTTATACCTATAGCTGTTATTAACATTTGAATTGGCATAATAATGGTAATTCCTGCAATACCTAATACTCCAACGCCACGTCCTATAAAGATAGCATCTACTACATTATAAAGTCCCATAGCAAACATACCAACTGTTGCAGGCAGAGAGAGTTTTATAAGTAATTTATTGATTTTTTCCTTACCTAATCTTTCTGTTTTATTCATCCATTGATATATGATTTTTTAATATGATGCAAAGGTATTATAAAAAAATGATGTAATTGAGCAGGTGGTTGCAGACAAACAATGTGATTGAGCAAGTGGTTAGGTGGTTCAAAAAAAATAATAGGGGGAGTGAGATTTAATTTAGTATATTTGTACTATT
>CAZOSY010000431.1:0-1703 GCA_964582565.1 uncultured Bacteroidales bacterium
TTATGGAGCAAGGTATTATACACCGGAGATTAGTGTGTGGCTGAGTGTGGACCCGATGAGTGATAAATATCCGGGCACTTCGCCTTTTATGTATTGTGCAGGAAATCCGGTTATTTTAGTTGACCCTGACGGTCAGGATTGGTTTGAAACAACAAATGAAGATGGTTCTAAATCAGTTAAGTGGAACAAGAGTTCTGACGCATCATTTCGTGATAAATCAGGTAACTGGGTTAATATTGGCACTAATTATACTCAGAATATTGGGGATGGGGTCTCAATTAATTATACTCAGAATGAAGCAACATCTCTAACAGAAAACGTTTTAACTATAGATGATTGGTTATCACAAAGAAAACATGATGGTTCTGGAAATAAGGATGGAGTAGAAGGAAATTGTTTTGTTCAAGCTGGGAAAATGGTTGAAGCTTCTGGTGCTGAATCTTTAGGTGGTACAGCTAATAATATTGAAAATATTTCTGAAGGTGTTGATTATCTAAATTCTCAAGTTAACAAAGGTAATTCTGTTAGGATACATGTAGATAAAAATGGTGATGAAATAGGCGACCATTGGGTGTCGCTTTCTTCAAGAAAAACCAATCTAAAAACTCAAACTACAAAGTCATTTGGCTTTTTTGACCCTGGAACGTACCGCCCTCTTGCTGGAACTAGCACAATAAATTCTTTATCATTAAAATCGGGAAAACTTCGAGGTCGAACAGCCTACAATCCAAAATTTATTTATGTAGTGACAGATGTTCGAAAAAATAAATAACCATGAAAATAATGCTTGTATCGTTATTAGTTACAATTATTTCATGTTTTGGAACTGTGCCTCCACAACATGAAGCAATACAAGAAAATTCTTTTAAGGATTACATTAAGGAGTTTACATATAAAAATATGCCATTTATGGCTAATCGTGAGGTTGTTTATAATTTATCTCGGGTTGGTGTTGATACTGTGACTATGACATATAAGCAAAACCCGTTTCCAGAATTGAAGCATGAGTACAGGAAATTCCTTCCTAAAGATTTAATAGGAGATCACACAATAAGTAATTTTAGGTGTGTGTATGTTTTACCGGAGCATAATGGCACAATACCTGTCATCATTGCTATGGATTTTTTTAGGTCTGGCGAACAATATATGTTGAAGCTATTCCTTATTACATATAATGAGGAAGGTCAAATTCTCGGTTTTATAAAGCTTGGTGGATATTATGTTGACCTATGGGAAGAGTTTTTCATAATTCAAAACGGTCAAATAAAGACGGTGAATTATCAATTTAAAGATGCTCCGGATAAAAATGTTTTTACTTTGCAATACTGCCTTGAAACCCAGAAAACATACAAGATTGACAGTACGGGCCATATTATAAAAATTGGAGATCTTTCACGAAAAGGGTATTTTAAAGAAAATGGATGGGCAGGATATATTTTTGTTAAATAAGGGTTTGAAATCAAATTAATTTCTTAAGAACATTAGTAATTTTAATTTTTCAGAAACATCAAAAAGGCACACGTTATAAGGATGCGTGCTCTGTTAAGTGGAGTTTGTAACTCCGCTTCTTTCAAATAAAAAATAATCTCTTGATTATTATTATTGTATTTAAATTTTTATACTTTTATAAAAATATTTTTTAAATTGCCCTGTTGTTCCGGGATTTGAATTAGAAGAAAAAACTGAAAAAAATATAAACATGA
>CAZOSY010000432.1:0-1701 GCA_964582565.1 uncultured Bacteroidales bacterium
GTTTTTCAGCATTCATTCTGTCGATCATCAGATTTTTAATTTTTCCCATTTTTTTATAATGTTAGTTATTCGAGAAGAAAATAAATACTATGAACTACTCCGTGTCAAGAACACGGGGCTTCAGAAGTCAGTACTCCTCGTAACCGAGGCAGTTCGTTCTGATTTTTAAGTCTGCGTCCCACAGACAAATGATTTTTTAACGCAAAATTTTTAATATTTATGGAAGCATTAACGTCCCGATCAAGAACAAAATCACAACCCTTACAAGTCCATTCACGGTCTTTTAGTGTTAACTCTTTGTTGATGTATCCACAATTAGAACAGGTCTTTGAAGATGGCTCAAACTTACCTATTTTAAGTATGTTCTTACCATACCATTCTGCCTTGTATTCAAGCATTGAAACAAAAACCGACCAGCTTACATCAGTTATCGCTTGTGCTAAATTGTGGTTTTTAAGCATTCCATTTATATTCAAATCTTCAATAGCGATAGATTGGTTCTCTCTTATCAGTTCCGTTGAAGTTTTGTGTAAAAAATCTTTGCGTTTATTTGTTACTTTTTCATGTGCTAAAGTTAAACGATGTTTTGTCCGATTGCCTTTATATTTTGAATATTTGCGTTGTACGTATTTTAATTTTGATTGTGCTTTACGTAAATGTTTAGGATTTTCAAATATTTTGCCATCAGAAGATACTAAAAAAGACTTAATCCCTAAATCAATACCAACTGTTGTATTTTCTTTAATAGGTGTTTTAGGCTTTATTGCTTCACCGGTTTCGCAAAGTATTGAAACAAAATATTTTTCTGTGGGAGTTCTACTAATGGTAGCCTGCCTTATTTCACCTTTAATTGGGCGGTGTAAAACAATTTCAATACCTTTTTTAAACTTTGGTATTATCAACTTATTACCAACTAAAGAAACACTTTGCGGTACATTAAAACTACCACCATTTGATTTCTTTTTAAAGTTAGGGAAATTACCTTGTCCTTTAAAAAACCGGGTAAAGGCGTTGTCTAAATTGCGTATAGGTGCTTGTAATGATTGGCTGTTAATTTCTTTAAGCCATTCACATTCTTTTTTAAGGTCAGGTAATTGTTTAATAAGGTCAAAGCAATTTAAATTAATTTTATTTCCTGCGTATGCAATTTGTTTAGTTTCTAAAGCCAAATTAAACACGAAACGACAACTTCCAATATGCTTATTCAGCAACTCGGACTGTGCTTTATTCGGGGTTATTCGGTATTTAAAAGCCTTTAACATGATACAAATATACAATTATTTAAACACAAATACAAATATCTTTAAAATTATTTACTAACTTCCTGCCTTATATCCCTGTACCAAGAGTACAGGGTGTTACGGCACACCTATAAATAAAGAAGAGAGAGCAGGAATCGAACCTGCACAGAGAGGCTCCTACTTCGCCGGGGAGTATAATAATATTCTAATCCGGCTCCTGTTAATTCAGACCACACCTCAATTATTATTTATGGACACAGTGGATTTTGCCCTTTATCTATCAGTCATATACTCTACACTGACGCGTCTATTTCCATTTTCGCCATCTCTCTTCTTAATAGTTTGGAAAGGAAGCGGGATTCGAACCCGCATGATAATATGTGTTTTCATTGGTACACTAACAAATATAATTGTAAGAAAATGTCAAAACTCACAATAATTCAGGAAAGTTAACAAAACC
>CAZOSY010000433.1:0-1698 GCA_964582565.1 uncultured Bacteroidales bacterium
TTATGGAGCAAGGTATTATACACCGGAGATTAGTGTGTGGCTGAGTGTGGACCCGTTGAGTGATAAATACCCGCATCAATCGACATATACCTATTGCAGTAATAATCCATTAAATAAAATTGATTATAGTGGGTTGAGTGATGATTGGGTTGAAAGTGCCAGTGGTAAAATATATTGGGATAAAAATGCAACTTCTAAAGCAACTACTAAAACTGGAGAGAAATATTTAGGAAAAGCGGTTGTTGTTTTTAATGGCAGTAAGAATGAAAAAATGGGAACTTATACTGGTTATACTCACGGAGATTATGGCAAAAATGTTAGTTTATCAGGCAAAGGTGCAGTTTTATCTCAAGTAACAGTTTATGATTCTGATAAAAATATATCACATTTTGAAGGCTACACAATGTCCTCTGACCCATCAAAGTTTGGAGTATTAGCAGAAGGAGAATTTACGGTAAATAGGTTAGGTGCAAATGATAGAAAAGGCCCTTATGGTTCGGAATGGGTTGTTGAAAGTAGGTCAACAAGATTACCAGCAAAAAACAGTTTTAATCCTGCATTTCCAAATAGAAAACCAGGTTATTTAACAAATGTTTTTGTTCACAGACCAAACAAGGATGGATGGGTAGGAACATTTCAAAAAAATGGTAAAACTCATGGAGTATCTGAAGGTTGCCTTTTAATAGCTCCTAATGATTGGAATAATTATGAAAAAGCACTTAAAAATGTTAATAGCTATCATTTAATACTTAATAGATAAAATTATGAGAGTTTCTATTTTTATACCATTAATTTTTCTAATAATGTTTCATAGTTGTATAAATGGACAAGAAAAGTGTAATTGTGAAATATTATTAATAACTAATAGTTTACATAAAGTATATGCAGATAATTCGAAAAATTCCAAAGTTCTCTATGAATTAAACAACGATACAATAAAAGAAAATTATTTTGTAATAATTATATATGAAATAAATAAAAAATGGGCAAAAATTTCAGCATATAGTCCTAATCGTGAAATTAAACAAAAAGGTTGGATACAATTAACAAATCTAGGAATACTTACTTCTGATTATCCGATTTTATACAATGAACCTGACAAAATTTCTTCTCAAACTAATATTAAGAATTATGATTATAATTACTTAAATATTTTGGACTGCAAAAATAATTGGTTAAAAGTTAAATACTCTAATAAATCAGGTATATATATTGGTTGGTTACCTCCTGACAATCAATGCGCAAACCCATATACAACTTGCAATTAAAATAATAATATGATAAAAACAGAAAGTACATACGCCCAGTTCGGCGAAGTGTGTCAAATTTACCTTGTTGGATACATTTATTTTTGCAATATGACAACAGGAGTAGCTATGAAGCTACATATTAACACAACGAAGTGAAGACACTTCTCTGAACGAGGATATTTGATATAGATAACATAAACTCTTATAAAGAAAAAAATAATAATAATTTTAAAATGATGTATCGCGACTTTGAGACATTGCACGTTAATGCACAAGTTGACATACATCCTGACATAAATTTCTGGCTGCATGAAGCACAGGGTTTAGATGAACACGAAAAATTTATTTATTTCTATCATAAAGACCATCTTGGCTCTTCTGCTCAGATTTCTGATATTGATGCCAACATTGTCCATCATATAGAATACATGCCTTATGGTGAGACCTT
>CAZOSY010000434.1:0-1687 GCA_964582565.1 uncultured Bacteroidales bacterium
GCACTCGTTACAAACGAGCGCCAGCTGGTTTAAATGAGTAAATAGTAAAATTTTTTAATATTTTATAATTTTTTGTGTCTTCAGTATTTCACTCTTATCGTTAATAATAAGAAAATAAATACCGGGATTAAGATTTTTTAGGTTAAGTGTAGTTTGATTACCAATACATTTTTTATGATAAATTAATTGTCCAATGGGACTGTAAATTTTGTATTCACAAGAGTTATGATTATTAATATTTGTTATTGTAATATAATCAGAAAAAGGATTAGGAGTAATTTTAATTGCCTGTTCTGGATTTTTTTCTTCCCATATAGAAGTTATTAGTTCACATTGATTAAAATTAGGATTATTGTTTATATAAATCAATTGAGAATCCTTATATGAACAAAGCAAATAGGGAGCAATATTAAGATTGTTTTGACTTAAATATTGAATACCAACATTTGTTCCAATTCCTTCAATGAAAATTAATTTATCACCCCATTCGGTTAAACAATCTATACGAATATATTTTCTACCATATGAATAATAAACGTAGTCCACCATTTTCCATCCAGGATTGACCAGCCAATTCGCACATACTAAAAAACTGTCTCCTACAACCAAGTTCAAATCCATTATCAATCTTTCAGTTGTATCAGAAAGCGAATAAAACCATGCCTTACCTGCAATAGTATCCTCACGTAACAATCCAAAAAAATTATATGGTACAGTATAAGGATGAAATATTTTTTTATAAACCATACTGTTAATAGTAGAATCATTACCAGTATAAAGAGAATCAGTTTCTAAAATGTCTAAATTTGCAAAAACTATTTTCCACGAAGTATTGATATTCCCAAAAAGTGATTCGTATGGTTGAGCAAAAGAAAACTGCACAAGGACAGCAAAAATCAGAGTTAAAAGTATTTTAGTTTTCATAGTTTTATACCGTTGGATAACATCCTACGGCATTTATGTTTTTAAAGTTAAAAAAACAAAGATACAAAAAAATTGGTTGGTAAAAAAAGTGTAAATATAATAAAAAAAATTGGTTTAAGCAAAAAAAATATTAAATTTTAAAAATATTTTTTTAATGGTTTTAAGAACCATTCGGGTATTTGAATTATTTTGTTATCCTTCATTGAAACAAAGGCATGTATTGTATATCCTCTGTTAATCAGATTTTCATTTTCGTCATATAATTTATAATTAAATTTCATTTTATTTCTTGGCAGTTCGTCTATAATAGTTTTGATATTAATTATATCATCATAGAAAGCTGGCTTAACATATTTGATATTCATAGATAATGCAGGCATTATCACACCATTTTCTTCCATATATTTATAGCTAACGCCCATATTTCTCATTGCCTCTACCCTACCCACTTCATAATATTTGCCATAGTTAGCATAATATACATATCCCATTTTATCTACATCAGAATATCTTACTCTTATTTTATTTTCAAATATATACATAGTAATTAAAAATTAAAATGATTACGAATTTTTGCAAATTATTATTAACCCTTCAACGACTTTACGAGCATCTAGATAGTGTTTGTCCATAATGTCCGATTTCTTCGTTACACTTGTCTTTCAAATCAGTCATTTACAAAAATAAACTTCTGATTTTAAGACTGCGCAAGCCTCGAACCCGAACATTCTGAACTAAACACTTACTTTATGGACAGACACTA
>CAZOSY010000435.1:0-1674 GCA_964582565.1 uncultured Bacteroidales bacterium
CCTGCTTGTTTATCATTAAGATAAACATTAAACCTAATATTTTCTGATCTTCCACTCATTGTATAAACATTCGTTTAGTGTTAAGCACAATAGCATCGCCGGTGTGCTTTGTAATTATATTTGATAATGGTTTGATATTATTTTCGAGGGTACTGTTAAACCAGTCTTTTTGTGTTCGATAGGATTTAATATCTTCTGATTTTGCAATACGAGCTACACCGCCACCACTGGCAACATATCCACGTCCAACACCTTTTTGAAGAAATACACCATGGCGTTCGAGTCCAAAACCAATGGTTTCGATTTGTTCGCCACCGCGTTCTTTCCTAAATTTTGCACGAATTGAGTTGGAAAGTTTTCCTTCTTTTTTACCTTTATGAATACCGGACTGATAAACACGGATTGTAGATTTACCTTTAGAGAAAAGAGATTTTACTTTATTACGAAGTAATACGGCAACTTTCTTTCCCCAGGAGCGAACATCGTTATTAAACGCATCTATATTTATTGTTTTCTTTAATAAATGCTGACCGGATACACCTGAGAAAACACCAGACCGGTCGAATGATACTTCAGGATTTTCGTTACTAAAATTAAAACCGGCAGATCGACCACCATACATTTGATTTTCTAATATACGCTTCATTACACCCATGAAGCAAAGTTGTAAAAGGAGAGTGGAAATTAAAAGGACGAGGGGAGTACTGCAAAAAAAAACCCTACCACTTTTTAAAATGATAGGGTTTTGGATATATAATATTGGCTGTTATGCCTCTAAATATTTAACTTTCAGATTTGTAAATAATTCGTATAAGTCTGTTAAAATTAAAATACTTTCACGAGATTCGGATGTAAAATAATAAGGTTCTAAATCAGAATTACGATTAGCTTCGTGAATTAGATGCGACATGTATCCAATTTGATTAGACAAAAAGAATATATCGCGAGAAGTTTTCAGTATATCGTTTACTTCAAGTAATTTATGAAGAGCTTCTTCGGCATTACGATTTAATTCAACGGTAACAGGAAAACTCCCGTTACCGTTGTGTATAACAAAACTACACATTACTTACCTCCTTTTCCTTAGCTTCGGGAAATTGGATTTCCATTTGCGCTTTCATTTCTCGATACTCTTCAATTGTTAAAGCTCGAGCATCGGCAAACTCTTTTTTTAAGCTTTCGAGTGTGCTTTTGGCAAATTTAAAACCTTCGCGGGCAGCTTCCACTTCGTCCCATTTATTTTCTGCCATTTCGGTACGATATTTCAAATACTCATCAAGCTCGATAAAATGGTCGTAAAGTGCATTGTAACATTCCAACTGGTATTTTAATACCTGTTCTTTAGCTTCTTCCTTTACTTTTCTGCTGTCGATTCTAAACAACCAACCAAATACAAATTTAAAAGGAATTGTTTGCATTTTGTACTGTTTTTTATCAGCTCCAGTTGTGGTGATCATTCCCACAACTGAACTGAGTATTTCATCAGTTTTAATGCGTTGAAGTTGACTTGAAAAATCAATTCCAAGTGCCTGACAAATTGGTTTGATGGCGATACGTTTTTCACCATTTTCAATAACCAAGATGTTTGTTTTGTTAATTTTTGCTACGGTTGTAATAGTAGCGTTTTCATTTTTGTTCATTTTGTATCCTCCAAAGAAAAAACCCGTAAGGCCA
>CAZOSY010000436.1:0-1674 GCA_964582565.1 uncultured Bacteroidales bacterium
TAGTGTCTGTTCATAAAGTAATAAACAATTGATTGTTAATAACTTATATTAATTTTTTGTGATTTATATTGATTTATGTTTTACTTTTACAAAATAAATCAAAAACACAAAAATAAAAAAAAAATATGAAATTATTCAACGATTTTCGTCTAAAGTTTGAAAAGCCCGATTGGTCGCGTAATCCTGAATTTGGCTTGGTAGATATTTTATTAGAAAAGCATCCCAAATTATACAATATTTTAAAAGAAGATATAATCAAAGGCACAAAAGAAAGTGAATTTGGTCGTAATGATACCCCAACAGTAGAACAAATAGTAAGAGCAGCTATTTTCAAAGAAATGAAAGGTTTGGATTATAGGGAATTAGAATATGCTCAAAGTGATTCAAGAATATGCAGCACATTTATCAAATTAGATGAAAGGAAACCTTATGGCTATACTACATTTCATAAATATATCTCAAAGATACAGCCGGATAATCTTCATAAACTATTGGTAGCAATTAATAAAATAGCTATTGCTGAGGGTTTGGAAGATGTTAAAAAATTAAGGATAGATAGTACAGTGGTAAAAACCAACATTCATTATCCAACGAATAATTCGTTGATATGGGATTGTATAAAAGAAAGTCATAGATTATTAAGCAAATTGAATGAAGAATGTAAGGATTTGAATTATAGAAATTATACTAAATCGGCAAAAAAGGTTTATTATAAAATAAACAATACAAAATCAAAAGATAAACGAGTAAAACTTTTTAAAAAGCAACTGATTACATTTACCAAAAGTATCAATCAGGTATCTAATAGCATTAAAAAAAAAATTAATACAATAGATGTTATATTAATACAAATATCATTAGAAAAATTATTATCATTAATGTGTCAAGTATATGAAATGTCAAAAAAGAAAGAAATTTTAGGAGAATCTGTTCCTAATGACGAAAAGTTATTTTCCATATATGAATTACATACAGACATAATAGTAAAGGGAGGTCGGGAAGTTTCATTTGGACACAAAATAAATTTTGCGGGAGGCAAGAGCAATTTGATTTTAGATTGTGATATTTTAAGAGGTAATCCGTCAGACACGAATCTTTATCAGCCTGCAATAGATAGAGTGATTTTAAATTATGAAAAAACTCCGCGAGACATAGCAACAGATGGAGGATATGCAAGTAAAGTGAATATGGAATTCAGCCAAAATAAGGGGATTAAAAATATTGTATTTAATAAGATAGTAGGTAGTTTGAAAAATACATTTAGCAGTAAAAATATTGAGACAAGGCTAAAAAAGTGGAGAAGCGGAATAGAAGCAAATATATCCAATTTTAAAAGAGGTTTTAAAATGTTTATATGTAACTGGAAAGGATGGGAGCATTTTAAAGCCAAAGTATTGTGGAGCGCTATTGCATACAACATTAGGGTAATGGCGGCTCTGATTTTAGTAAAAATGAAAGAGAGTTATTAGAAAAACATCTTGTATTTATTTGATAGTCAATGGGATAACTATGTCAAAATTTTTAGAAAACTAGTAAAAAATATAAAATTCCGACTAAAAAATATATTTTATGTAAAAAATAAATAAATATTAGATTTTTTTTTTAAAACCCAATTTTTACAGGAAAAATTTTTGCGTTTTTTTGGAAAAATGACGACTTTATGAACAGACACTA
>CAZOSY010000437.1:0-1654 GCA_964582565.1 uncultured Bacteroidales bacterium
CTTTCCCCATAATATATTAACCAAAATTGTCATTCCGAATGGAGCACATTCACTGAGTTCAGTGTAAACTCCGCGGAATGAGGAATCTCAAGCTAAATTAAAATAGGGTAGCTGGTAAAATATTATTTTATGTAGCACCTCAAAATAATATTTTACCCTAAACTGTTTTTTTATCATTTAATCCATCAACAATTACTGCACAGGTGGCGTCGCCTGTTATATTCAGAGCAGTTCGTGTCATATCAAACAATCTATCTAAAGCATAAAGTAAAGGTAGTCCAATAATAGGAATATTAGCAGATATTAATATTGCAACGACTAAAAGAGTAGGACCAGGAACTCCTGCCTGACCAATAGAACCAATTGTTGCAGTCAATATAATAGCAATATACTGAGCAGTGCCTAATTCTATTCCAAACATTTGAGCAAAAAATACAGCAACCAAAGCATAATAAATAGCATTGCCATCCATATTAATTGTTGCACCTAAAGGAAGAACAAAGGATGAAGTATCTTTTGAGACTTCAAACTTTTCTTCACATATCTTCATGTTAACAGGCAATGTTACCATTGATGAAGCTGTGGACAATGCTACAATCTGAGCTTTTATCATCTTTGCAAAAAAATACTTTATTGATATTTTTGAAAAAATTCTTAATATTAAAGGATAAATAATTAGATATTGAAATAATACAGCTACTATATATACAATAAAGAGTTTTATTACAAGCTTGAGTATATCATATCCAAAAGTGCCAACAGAATCTGCCATAAGTCCAAAAACACCAAAAGGAGCAGTAAACATAACAATACCTATCATCCATATAAGAACATCTACGAGATAATTACATCCTGTTATAAGTTTTTTGCTTTTTGTTTTTTCAAGTTTTGATATACCTAATCCTAAGAACAAGCAAAAAATCAATATCTGAAGAATATTACCATCTGATAAAGCTTTAACAGGATTACTCGGAATAATACCAATAATAGTATTCCAAAATCCTGGATGAGTTATATCAGTAGTAGTAATCTTATCAGAAAACAGATGTCTTACATTCTCTATATTCAGACCTATACCGGGTTCAAATAGTTCACCTAATGTAAGACCAATAACAACAGCAAAGATAGTAGTTACAATATAATAAAAAAATGTAGCCAATCCTATTTTCCCAGCTGACCTTGTTGCGCCTAATGATGCTGCACCTGAAATTACAGATAATACAATAAGAGGAATAACAAGCATTTTTATCAATTGAATAAAAATAGTTCCTAAAGGAGCAAAAATATGTGCTTTAGGTCCCATTAAAAGACCAACAGCCACACCAGCTATCATAGCAATAATAATCTGAAATCCTATGTTGGTAATTATTTTCCGTATTCTTATTTTCATTATAATTAATCTTTAATTTATATTTTTATAATACAAAAAAACAAAAAATAATACTATTAATCCAAATTGAATAATTTTATTTTGAAATCAATTTAAATGATTAAAAAATATTAAGGACTTTATCGCTTATATAGATTTAATCAGAATTTATTTCATATATTCAATAACTATATATATTTGTTAAAAATTAGCAGATAAAATTCTTAACGTAGCAAAGCTACAAACAAATAATAAGGTAGTAGCAGTGGCAGTAGCAGTGGCAGT
>CAZOSY010000438.1:0-1652 GCA_964582565.1 uncultured Bacteroidales bacterium
ATATTACTCTCCACCGCCAAACATTTCTTGTAGTTCGTCTTGTGTAACTTCTTTAAAGTCGCTGGGGATTAGAAATTCTGTATCTTTGATTTTCTTTTTTTCAATTTTACCGGCAGAGAATGTTATTTCCATATCATTGCTGGTAGTTACATATTCAAGAGGGAAACCTTTTAGTCCGTTAAATTGACTTCCATAGTTTATATCAGCACTTACGCCAATATCTTCCGAATAATAAACTACAAGTTTACTTTCTTCTTCCGTGTCTTCTTCTTTTGTTATAACTTCGGCTTTTTTACAAGTATATCCGGCAATAGTTTTTGTTTCGTCAAGATAATTAATTGTTGGTTTAGGATTTTCTTCTAATTCTTCTTCAATATCTTTTTGTTCTAATTTAACAGCATATTTTTGTCCCATAATATCAACCAGCACAATAGAATGTTTCTTGTCTCCATCTCTGATAGTTGTAATTACAGCCGGGACTGAAATTATTTCCATTTTTTGTTTGTTACCAAGTATTTTAATAGTTACTTCTTTTGGTTGCTGGGCAAGTGTAGCCGGGTCTATATCACCTTTATAAGTAATATTATATGTTATTATTCCTTTAAAAGATTTTTTGCTTTTTTGTGCATAAGAATTATTAATAGCAAAAAGAAAAATTGTTGATAGAATCAGTGTTGATAAGATTACTTTTTTCATAATGTTTTGTTTAAGTTTTTAAAATTATTAATTATTAATTATTGATTATAATAACAAGAATTATACCATTAAAATTGCAAAGTTATTTTATTTTTTTTAATTAAAAAGCAAAAAGTGATTAAAATTAATTACGATTTTTTCACTTATTATCCTCTGCATACCATTCAGTATAAGAAGATTCTGTTTCTTTTAGTTTTAGGCAAAAAAGTTTTACATTATCAGGTAATTTCTTTTTAATTCTGGTAGCAAAATCAATAATAAGATTTTCACATGTTGGCTGATAAGGTAATAATATTAAGTTTCCAAGTGGTTTTTTATTGTTTTTTATTATTTCATTAGTAATTTTTTTATTTAATACCAACGAATGGTCAAATTTAGCAATAATAGATTTTTTGACAATTGATTTTAATTGCGAAAAATCTATCACCATTCCGTTTTTTGGTGAATTAGCATCTGTAATTTTATTGCCAATTATTGTAACATATAATTTGTATGAATGTCCATGAATATTTTTACAAGGTCCATCATAGCCCAATAACGCATGAGCCATTTCAAATTCAAACTTTTTTGTAATTCTTATTAATGTCATTTTTCAGGATATAATTTGTGAATATACTTTGTCATTTGGCTTTGCTAAGTTAATAATTTTTTAATATATATATCATTGCTTTATTATTAACATAACACTAGTATCATATCAATTTAATTATGAAACATCCTATTGTTTTATGGCTATATGGTTTTATGGTTATATGGTTATATGGTTAATTTTTTATTGGTTAAATTTATCTGTTGGTTAATTTCTTTTGGCAGTTTTTGGAGTTCTCCAAGAATATGATGATATTGTTCATCATTAAGAAATTTTCTCACTTTTGACTTCTCGTTCCAGTCAAAAGATTCTTTGATAGAACCTTGACTGTAACGATAAAACTTAATTTTATACCGTTGGATAGGCA
>CAZOSY010000439.1:0-1648 GCA_964582565.1 uncultured Bacteroidales bacterium
ATAAATTGGGTCGGCCAATATTCTATCGGGAAACAGCTCTCTTTCAATAATATTGTTGAACATTTTTAGGTGGGTAGCAAAAATCACATCTTCACTAATATCATTAATAAATACACCTTCGGCTTTTCCTTCTCTTATTAATAAAATAAGGAAGTCTTTAAATTCACCGTTTAGAAATAATTTTATTTTGTTATAAGCCTTTGGGTGGTATTTATTTATATCGTACATGAAGGATATGTTGCAGAGCATAAATTGTTGTAAGGATAAAGAATAGAGTGTAAATATTTTATCTATTATATCTGGCCTTTCCATAGTTTTTTCTTCAACAGTTTGAATTTGTTGAATAAAATCTTTTACAATTATTTTTACCAATTCCTCTTTATTTTTAAAGTGCAGATAAAACGTTTTTTTAGAAATGGACAAAGCATAAGTGATATCATAAACAGTAACACTTTTAACTCCATACTTAAAAAATTGCTTTTTGCCTCCTTCTATAATTTGTGTTTTTATATTTGTACTCATAAAACTAATTAGTTATTTTAAGTTTTCTATAGTTCAAAAAAAATCAAAATTTATAGTGGTCAATGATTGCAATTCCTTTACTAGTAGAAATTCCTCTAATAAAATTAATCGCTATATTCTCGAAAAGTTCAGACTTAGCATACTTATCTGGAGGAAATATCTCATCATTTCCGAGAATTTCAAACTGTTCTTTTATTAATATGGCTATAATATCTACATTAATATGTTCTCTAAAATAACCTTCTTGTTTA
Source organism: uncultured Bacteroidales bacterium (assembly GCA_964582565.1). Lineage (GTDB taxonomy): Bacteria > Bacteroidota > Bacteroidia > Bacteroidales > CAZZDX01 > CAZZDX01. The sequence continues at coordinate 774 of CAZOSY010000439.1, forward strand.
CCTTGTTGAAGCATCTTTACCGTCATCTTGTAACTTTTTTCGTCACGTTCTTTGCCTTTATACTGAAATACTGCAGAATGATACTTTTTGATATCATGAAAGAATAATGGATTAATTGATTTTATAATGTTTACGCTTCTTCTTATATGAGAAAGAAAACCATCAATAATGTTAGCCGATTTCCATAAGAGTTCATCTGTGATTTTTTCTTCTTCTTTCATTTTAGAAATTAAGCAATGCACAAGTAAACTATCTTTATCTTTAAATAATTCATAAATCGTACGCTTCGAAACCCCAAGCTTATCGGCAATGGTATCCATTGTGATGCTCCTAATGCCATAACGCATAAATAATTTTAACGACTCTATAATAATTCTTTCTTTAATTTCCATACTAAATAAATAAGATGCGGCAAAGATATAAAACTTTTAATAATAAAATAGTTTTGTACGTTTTTTTTTAATATTATGAGGATAAATTGCATTCTTTTGCGTATTTTGGTTGTAGGCAGGCTTGTGCGATTTGCAAATGTGTGTAATGTGTCTAGTTTCATTGATTAAGCTCGAGTTGGTAAAAACAATCAATCATCCATAATCTCCATTGCTTTATCAAGTTCTTTGTTTACAATCTTTGCATAAACCTGAGTCATACTAATATCTGTATGATCTAATACTTTAGAGACGCTCTATTCTCATTCCTTTATTTAATGCTCTTGTAGCAAATGTATGGTGTGAGGTATGATAAGATAAATCCTAAGCAAGCTCTCATTTATGACCATAAACTTGGTGATACTGTTTTTGTAAAAAACAATAATATTCCATTAAAAGAAAATGAACTATATCTTAAACAGGGAAAGGCATATCTTCAATTGCTTG
>CAZOSY010000440.1:0-1643 GCA_964582565.1 uncultured Bacteroidales bacterium
GAATTACGAATTACGAATTACGAATTACGAATTACGAATTACGAATTACGAATTACGAATTCTTAATTCGTAATTCTCTAAGTAATGTTCTCATATTTTTTTTATACTCTTCTACACCATTTTGATTAAAAGGATTAACACCTAATATATAACCACTTATAGCACAGGACATTTCAAAGAAATAAATGAGTTGTCCAAGATTATATTCATTAATTTCAGGAACAGATATTTTAATAACAGGCACTTTACCATTTGTATGAGCAATGGTCACACTTTTTTCAGTAATTTTGTTAATATAATCAATTTTTTTGCCTGCGATATAATTTAAGTCATCTAAATTTTCTTTGTCAAAAGGTATTTTAAAATTTTTCTTATCATTTTCTTCAACAGAAAGTATTGTTTCAAAAATGTTTCTTGTTCCTTCCTGTATATATTGTCCCATTGAGTGCAAGTCCGTTGTAAAGTTAGCTCCGGAAGGGAATATACCTTTTAGTTCTTTACCTTCGCTTTCGCCAAAGAGTTGTTTCCACCATTCAGTCAAATACAATAACTCAGGGTGATAATTAGTCATTATTTCAATTGTTTTTCCTTTTTTTAGCAATAGATTTCTTGTTACAGCATACAAAGCAGCAGGATTTTTAAAAATAGAATAATCAGAGGCGAGATATTTTTCCATTGTTTTGGCACCGTCAATAAATTTTTCAATATCAAAGCCGGCTATTGCAACAGGTAATAATCCAACAGGGGTTAGCACCGAATATCTGCCACCTATATCGTTGGGAATACTATAAGTTGAATAATTTTCTTTTTTTGCTAATTGTTTTAGATTTCCTTTTTCTTTTTCTGTGATTATAATAATTCTTTCTTTTGCTAAATTTTTGCCATATTTATTTTCAATATGATTTTTTAAAATTCTAAAAGCAATAGCAGGTTCTATTGTTGTTCCTGATTTAGAAATAACAACCATTGAATAATCTCTGTTATCAAGTATTTCTGTTAAGTCGGATAAGTAATTGCCACTCAGGTTATTACCGCAATAAACTATTAATGGATTTCTTCTTTTTTTATTTGAAAGTAAGGCATTAAAATTATGGCTTAATGCTTCAATGATAGCTCTTGCTCCAAGATAAGAGCCACCTACTCCAATCAAAATAAATATGTCTGTATTATCTTTTATTTTTTTTGCATCAGATTTAATTTTTTCAATTAATTCAGAATTTATTTTAGATGGCAGATTTATCCAGGATAAAAAATCGTTTCCTTTCCCTGTTTTTTGATATAAAGCATTAAGATGTTTATCTATTTCCGGTTGAAAATTTTCTATCTCTTTCAAGGAAATAAAATCAAGAATATTATCAATATTTATTTTTAAATTTATCATAATTTTATATTAAGAAAGAACCAAAAAGATACTATACTTTGCGTAATATTTTTAGTCATTTGGCTTTGCCACCTGCCATGTAAAATCCGCCTTAGGCAGATATTTCATCAGGGTCATTTAGTTGTTAATGGCAATTAGTGTATATTTTAAGAAAATCAAATATATTTTGATATTATTTATAAATTGGTAGTGTCATATATTAATTGGTATTTTTTATTTGAAATAAATATCCCTATAGTGCAGTAATATTAAACATTATAAA
>CAZOSY010000441.1:0-1643 GCA_964582565.1 uncultured Bacteroidales bacterium
ATTATTTTATTTTGTAAAAAAATAAGAATTGAACTTTAAACCTTAAACTTTGAACATCAAATATTAAATGTAGTAACTAATTGATAATTCACCCTGTGAAATAATCAGGCAGTTGCCTGATTTGGCTACTGACAGATACCTGATAAAAGATTATAATAAATATTTACTAAAAAATGATAGAGCAAATCTATAAGTTCAAAAAAAAAGATTTTAACCAAAATGGAATAAATATCCACAATGGACAACTTTTTTGTAACCTCATTTATGAATGGAGAAAGGATTTTCATAATCGCAATTCTTTTTTTTATGCAAATTATCTTTTTGCTAATAGACCAACAATGATGTTACTGGATAAATGTCTTAATTTTATAGCCGGAAAAGATATTGGTCTAGATTGTGGAATGGAATTGGTTGAAGACGAGATAGATTTAGAAACAAATTTTAAAATAGAAGAACATAGCGACAGAAGAACTATTTATGCAATTGGAGATGAGCCATTATTCCTAATCGTAGATAATGATATTGGGAATGGAATTGTAGTTTTAAAGTATATTCCAGACAATGATTCAGATAATAATGAGACCATTATTCCTGTTGAAAGTGATTTGGTAAAAACAAATAAATAAATAAAGCACAATACTATACATAAACAATAGCAGGTTATTTGTTATTCAGAGATTGAATTACTAAATTTGAGTTAATAATATTAAAAAACTAAAAAATCAAACATTATGAAAATAATTTTAAGTAGAAAAGGATTTGACAGTGCTAACGGAGGTATCCCAAGTCCAATAATGCCTGATGGCACTTTGCTATCGTTGCCAATTCCATATAGGAATGACGATATAAAATTTTCTGATTTAACTTTTGATGGAAAAACATACTTTAAAATCATAAAAGAATTAAATCCCAAAACAAAAATTAAAGATAATTGTACTTGTCATCTTGACCCGGATATTAGAAAGTATATAATAAAAAGAAATAATGGATGGAAACCATTATTTGGACAACAAGATATATCACAATCACATCTAAAAAATAAAGAAGTTAATAAAGGTGATTTGTTTCTTTTTTTTGGTTGGTTTAAGCAGACCGAAAAAGTAAATAATCAATTAAGATATAAAAAAGATGCTCCTGATTTACATTTAATTTATGGATATTTACAAATAAGTAAAATATATGATAACATATCTAAGTTGCCTCCAAAATTTAAATATCATCCACATGCAAAGATTGAAAAATACAAAGAAAAAAATTGTATTAAAAAAAATTGTATTTATGAATCTTATGATAAACTGAGTTTTCTTCCCAATACAGATGGTGCAGCATGCCTGAAGTATAATAAAAATTTAGTACTCACAAAAAATGGTTATTCTCGTTCAAAATGGAAGAAGTTGCCTGATTTTTTTAGACAAACAAAAATAAGTTATAATAAAGAACCGTGGAAGCACGATTATTTTCAATCTTCAATAAGAGGACAAGAATTTGTTGTAACTCCTGAAAATAACAAAACAAATGAACAACTAAAAAAATGGGTGTGTAATTTAATAAAACAACCAAAAACTAATTAATAATATTGAGTGCAAATAAAATTTTTGTTTTCTATAATTTTACCAAATCAGAAATTAAATATCTTTATTTTT
>CAZOSY010000442.1:0-1631 GCA_964582565.1 uncultured Bacteroidales bacterium
ACAAGATTTTAAAAAGTAATAGTATAATATCACGTATAAATAATTCACCGGTCAATTCAACTCTTAAACTTTCAAATATTTTCCCATTCACCTTTATTCTAAATTTTACTTATCAAATTTAATTATGTTTTGTAGTCGTCCTAAATGCCCTGTAACTATATATAAAATGAAATAGATATTATTCAAAAGAAGGGCATTCTATTCTTCTTACTTTTGAAAAAGATCTTTTATAATTACATAAAAAATCTTTCTTTATAGACACTTCCAAACCACCCATGCCATTAGATGCCGGCTGTAGTTTTGAATAATTAATATCATAACTAAACAGCACCAAAAATTTATTATATTCTAATCCTACAACAGGAATAATATCTCTTGGCAATCTTGTCCATAGTCCTCCATACAACGCTACATTCTCATTTATTTTACCGGATATGTTTGTTCCAAAGATGATTTCCTGGGCTGCTTTCTGTGTTGAGAACATAAATTTTGGTCTTATATATAATTTTTCTTTTACTTTTAATGACATTTCTCCATGAATAATGGTTTTTGTTCCCAATTTATTTAACTCACTATTATCTCCATAAAATGTTTCGTTAGGTTTTTTAAGATGACTTAAACTTATTCCTAAACGGAAATTTATTTTAGATGATTTGGGTTCTGAATAAGTTACTACTGCACCTGCATTAATATCAAAATAAGAAATAGAGTTATCAGCAATTGACTCATTATTAGGTAAAGAATTGTCCCACCCTACTCCATCTATCCATTGATTGTTAAATAATAACTTATCATAATTAACACTTTTGTTTACCATTCCTAATCCAATACCAACGCTTGTAACAAGAGATTTTTTGCTGTTTAAAATTTTATTATATGATGCAAAAGCCATCCCTCTTATGCTTTTCAGGTTTCCATCTCCGGCATTATCATTGTAAAACATTGCACCAAGACCTAACCAGTCATCTCCCAAAACTTTTGGCATAATCTTACCATCTATATATGCAGATTCTGTAGTATATGGAACTGTAACACTCTTCCACTGATTACGATAGTTTAGTCCCGCTCTCATCATGCAACTAGAGCTACCTGTTAATGCAGGATTAAGAAACAAAGGTGATGAATAAAACTGTGAGAAATGAATATCCTGACAATTAACAGTCAGAGCATAAAATAATGTAAAAAATAATATAAAAGAATTTTTTTTCATTGTAAATATTTTTAATTTTAATGTTATATATAGAATACTTTTTTTTATCTTCCTAAAGCATTATGATGCTTACTATACTTTAAATGGTTAAATTGTTTAATTATAAAAGTAAAAAATTAACCCTTTTGCAGTATAATAAATTAACTAATATCTTAAATTATACTAATTCAATAACGTAATGTTCCCCTTTTTCTCAATTTTCTCACCATTAAGACAAGTGCCGGTTAAGTAATAAACATATACTGCAACTTCTTGTTTTATTCCTTTATATGTTCCGTCCCAGCCCTTGCTCATATCACTGGTTTGAAAGACCATTCCTCCCTCACGGTTAAAGAGCATTATTTCCATTTCTTTTATACCAAAGGTCTTAACATATAAAATATCATTTCTTCCATCACCATTAGGCGAAAAACCTGTTGGA
>CAZOSY010000443.1:0-1618 GCA_964582565.1 uncultured Bacteroidales bacterium
TGAATATGTGTAATTTACAAACTTTTTGGATGAATTTGTGAATTATTCAGGTTAGAACGAGACATGTCATTAATATTCATTTGTAGTCAATCAACAATTATGACCTTGTCATTCCTTTTGATGTTGGTTGGTATTATATTATAACAGGAATTTTTTTAATTCTTTTTAATCTTTCGTCCAATTCATTTTTATATGCTTCCCAATCATTAATAGGTTTACGAGCTACGCCTGATTTTATAGCGGCTTTAGCAACAGCTGGTGAGACATAAGAAATTAATCTTGGGTCTAAAGGTTTAGGTAATATATAGTTTTTTCCAAACTCTAAATTCTTAATATTAAAAGCTTTCTTAACACATTCGGGAATTGGCTGTTTTGTCAGTTCAGATAAAGCATAAGCAGCAGCTAATTTCATTTCATCATTAATACATGTTGCTCTTACATCTAAGGCACCTCTAAATATATAAGGAAATCCCATAACATTATTTACCTGATTAGGATAATCAGAGCGTCCGGTAGCAATTATCACGTCATCTCTTGTAGCTTTTGCATCTTCGTATGTTATTTCAGGATTTGGATTTGCCATAGCAAAGACAATAGGATTGTCAGACATTGAAGCAAGCATACTTTTTTTAAAAACTCCTGCTACAGATAATCCTAAAAACATATCAGCATTTTTAATTGCCTGTTCAAGAGAATGAATATTTTTGTTGGTAGCAAATTGTCTGTTCTCTTCGTTTAAATCTTTTCTGTCTTTGGTTAAGACACCTTTACTATTACACATTATGATATTTTGTGGATTTACGCCAAGTTTGATATACATTTCAGTACAAACACAAGCTGCTGCACCTGCTCCGCTTACTACTAATTTTATATCTTCTATTTTTTTGTCAACAATTTCAAGACAGTTTAGTAAAGCCGCCCCTGTTATGATGGCTGTGCCGTGCTGGTCATCGTGCATTAAAGGAATATTTAATTCTTTTTTTAATTTTTTCTCTATTTCAAAACATTCCGGTGCTTTTATATCTTCTAAATTAATACCGCCAAAACCAGTAGAAATCAATTTTACTGTCTCAACAAATTTATCAATATTTCTTGTTGATACTTCAATATCAAAGACATCAATATCAGCGAATATTTTAAAAAGCAATCCTTTTCCCTCCATTACAGGTTTGGATGCCTTTGGTCCTATGTTTCCCAAGCCAAGCACAGCAGAGCCATCAGTAATAACAGCAACGAGATTTCCTTTTGCAGTATATTTATAAATATCTTCTGGGTTTTTTTCTATTTCAAGACAAGGTTCAGCAACACCGGGCGTATATGCCAAAGTAAGGTCTAACTGTGAATTATATGGCTTGGTAGGAATTACTTCTATTTTCCCGGGACGAGCTTTTGAATGATAATCAAGTGCAACTTGTTTTGTATATGATGCCATAAATAATGATATAATATTAAAGGTTTGTAAAAAAAATAATTTACAAATATATATATTTAAACATTAGTGTCCGACTAAAAATAAAATTAAAACTTATAATAGTAGATTCCTCTCCGCCTCAGGACCTTAGGTTTGTAAATATAAAGCAGCAGCGGCAGTCGCAGCGGCAGCAGTAAAGTTAATTTT
>CAZOSY010000444.1:0-1611 GCA_964582565.1 uncultured Bacteroidales bacterium
AGGTTAATTAGAAATTAGAAATTAAATCGTTTTTTTATAAAGGATTAGATCTCTAACCATTAAAATAACAGTAGAGCCTAATTAGTTTTTTTAGAATTATTTTTCTAATTCCCATGTTGCACCTTGTTTAGTATCTTTTATATCTATATTTAGTTTTAAAAGTTGGTCTCTTATTTTATCAGAAGTTGACCAATCTTTATTTTTTCTTGCATTATCTCTTAATTCAAGAATTATTTTCATTACATCGTCAAATTTTTCATTGTTTTTATTCTCTTCTTTTTTTAGTCCGAGAATATCAAATACAAAACCATTATAAATTTCTTTTAATAAGCAAATGTCTTCACCGGTAAGTTTTCCCTTACCTTGTTTTGCAGAGTTAATAAATTTAATTCCATCAAAGAGAGTAGCAATAAGTATAGGACTATTAAAGTCATCATTTAATGCATCATAGCATTTTTGTTTAAATATTTTTACATCAAAATCAGAAATTGCCGAAGGTGTTATTTTTTGTAAAGTATCTATTCCTTTAAATAGTTTTTCTATACCTTTTTCAGCAGCTTGCAGGGCTTGGTTTGAGAAGTCAAGAGGACTTCTATAATGAGCTTGCAGTATAAAAAACCGGACAGTCATGGGATTATATGCTTTGTCTAAAGATTCATTTTTACCGGAAAACAAGTCATTTAGAGTAATAAAATTATTTAAAGATTTACTCATTTTTTGACCGTTAATAGTAATCATATTATTATGGATCCAGTATTTAACAGGTTCGATTTTGTTAGCTGACTGTGATTGGGCTATTTCGCATTCGTGATGAGGGAATATCAAGTCGATTCCTCCGCCATGAATATCAAAAAATTTTCCTAAATATTTAGTGCTCATTGCTGAACATTCTATATGCCAGCCGGGAAATCCTTCACTCCAAGGGGAAGTCCAGTGCATAATATGTTCCGGCTGAGCTTTTTTCCACAAAGCAAAATCAAAGTTATGTTTTTTTTCACTTTGCATTTGCAAAGTTCTGGTGTTGGCTCTTAATTCGTCAAGATTTCTGCCTGATAATTTGCCATAGTGATAGACCTTGTTATATTTTTCAACATCAAAATAAACAGAGCCATTAACTATATAAGCAAATCCGGCATCAAATATTTTTTTTACCAATTCTATTTGTTCAATAATATGACCTGATGCTAATGGTTCTATGCTTGGTGGCAAAGTATTTAACTGATCCATATTAATACGAAACCGATATGAATAATATTGAGCAATTTCCATTGGTTCTAATTGTTCTAATCTTGCTTTTTTTGCAATTTTATCTTCACCTGTGTCAGCGCCGCCTTCTAAATGTCCGACATCAGTAATATTTCTTACATATCTAACTTTGTATCCAAGATGTTTCAGGTAGCGAAAAATCAGGTCAAAAGTAACAGCAGGGCGGGCGTGTCCTATATGAGCATCACCATATACTGTTGGACCACATACATACATTCCTACACTTGGAGAATTAACAGGTTTAAACAATTCTTTTTTCCGGCCTAAAGTGTTATAAACAACTAATTTTTCCATATTGTTTTAGATTAATTTTAATTGAATAAAGTTACAAAGTAACAGTTTTTT
>CAZOSY010000445.1:0-1601 GCA_964582565.1 uncultured Bacteroidales bacterium
AAGCCAAATGACAACAAATGACGGCGAAGCCAAATGACGGCAAAGCCAAATCAATGACGCTTCATCAAATTCCAAATTCCTTTTTAACTATATCAACATAGTCTAATTTTTCCCATGCAAAAAATTCTGCTTTTTTAAAATATCTTTCTTTTCCATCAATTATCTTTGTAATACAATCTTTGTTTTTATAAAAAACTTCAAGTTCTTCAATATAGTAAGACCTTCCAAAATGTCCATAATTTGAAGCTCTTTGAAAAATAGGATTCTTTAATCCAAATTTTTTAATAATAGCATAAGGTCGTAAGTCAAAAAGTTTATTTACTCTCTCTGCAATCTCACCATCTGTAAGATTTCTGCCATTAGCATCTTTAACTTTTGATGTCCCGTAAGTATTAATATATAAGCCAACAGGTTTTGCAATACCAATAGCATAAGCAACTTGTACTAATACTTTGTCGGCAACATCTGCTGCAACAAGATTTTTTGCAACATAACGCATTGCATAAGCTGCTGAACGGTCAACTTTAGATGAATCTTTGCCCGAAAAAGCACCGCCACCATGAGACCCCTGTCCACCATAAGTATCAACAATAATTTTCCTTCCTGTTAAACCCGTATCTCCATGAGGTCCGCCAATTATAAATTTCCCTGTAGGATTTACAAATAACTTACAATCATCTATAAATAATTTACTCAATCGTTCCGGCAGTGTTTTTTTAACACGCGGTATCAAAATATTCCTGACATCATTTTCTATCTTATTATGCATTGCCTTTTCTGCCTCTTTCTCAGCTTTAAAAGAGGAATCTTTTGGAAGTATAAATTCGTCATGTTGAGTAGAAATAATAATTGTATCTATTATTTGTGGTTCACCTTTATCATTATATTTAACGGTAACCTGTGATTTTGAGTCAGGTCTGAGATATTTCATCTGTTCACCCTCTTTTCTGATGCCTGCTAACTGCTGCAATAAAATATGTGATAAATCTATAGGCAAAGGCATATAAGCATCTGTCTCTTTACAAGCATAACCAAACATCATACCCTGGTCACCTGCTCCCTGATCTTCTTCGCTCTCCCTTACAACACCCTGATTAATATCAGGGGACTGTTCGTGTATAGTAGAAATTACACCACACGACTCTGAATCAAATTTATAATCGGACTTTGTATATCCTATATCTTTTATAACTCCTCTCACAACTTTTTCAATGTCAATATAACTCATTGTCTTAACTTCACCGGCACAAACAACTAATCCTGTTGTAACAAGTGTCTCACAAGCAATCTTTGAATCAGGGTCATAACGTAAAAATTCATCTAACAAAGCATCTGATATCTGGTCTGCTATCTTATCAGGATGCCCTTCTGATACTGACTCTGATGTAAAAAAATATTCCATATTATGATTTTTTGATTAATTAAAATTACTATAAATTTAAAAAACAGCAACTTTACAAACAGATATTAAATAGCTACCTTTTTTTAGGAAAATGCAAATTTAAAAAAAATATTATTTATAACCTGAATAATTCATAAAGTCATCCAAAAAGTTTGTAAATTACACATATTCAACAGATTAACAAAGTGATAATTAAAAA
>CAZOSY010000446.1:0-1594 GCA_964582565.1 uncultured Bacteroidales bacterium
GTCATTCCGAATGGAGCTAAGCGGAATGAGGAATCTCAAGCTAAATTAAAATAGGGTAGCTGGTAAAATACTATTTTATGTATTACCTCAAAATAATATTTAGCCAGAAATAAAGTATATAGAATTGACGAAGTTATTTTATTATTTTTTAAGGCATAAAATTTGCGAATAGAACAGATATTTAAAGATTTTGTAACAAAAAAAAGCAAAAAGAGTCAAAAATAAATTTGAATTGATAAAAATTATATTATTTTTGTATCAAATCTAAAAAAACACATAATTAATCTTAAAAATTTAAAAATCTATGAAAAAAATAATTTTATTTATTTTTATTGGATTTTGCTCTATCACGGCTTTTAGTCAATCACTGACACCGGAAGTAACAGCTTGTGCAGGTGATTATTTTCAGGGAACAAGTGTAACACTTAGCTGGACTTTAGGAGAACCTATTACAGAGACATTACCAAATGCCAGTAATATTTTAACACAAGGTTTTCAGCAAAGTAAATATACAATAGTTAATATCTCTGAAATTGATGACAGCGATTATCAAATAACTGTATATCCCAATCCTTCAAATGATTTGATAAACATTGAATACAAAAAAGAACATATAGATATTATAATTGAACTATTTGATGTTCAGGGCAGGAAACTTGTTTCAAAAGAAATGAAAAATAATGAAACAAAGAAACAAATAAATTTGAATTCCTTTTCAATAGCAGATTATTTTTTAAGGATTTCAACAAAAGACGGGAAATTATTAAAAACTTTTAAAATCATAAAACGTTAAATTTGAGAATTATGAATTACGAATTATGAATTTTAAACCTTGAACTTGAAACTAAATATATTATTAACTAAAAAAAATTAAAACAATGAAAAAAATTACAAAAAAATTAATTATCGCATTAGCAAATTTACTAATCATCACATCAGTTTGGGCACAAAGTCCACAATCGTTTAAATATCAGGCAATAGCAAGAGATGTGAATGGAATAGTGCTTGCAAACCAAAGTGTAGGAATACAAATAAGTATTCTGGAAGGAAGTATTTATGGTGCTTCTGTTTATATAGAAACCTTTGAACCAACAACAAACAATTTTGGTTTGATAAACCTGAATATTGGAACAGGAACACCGGTAACAGGAGATTTTACAACAATTGACTGGGCTAATGATAAATATTTTATAAAAGTAGAAATGGATCCTGCAAATGGAACAGCTTATCAAATAATGGGAACTTCACAACTGTTATCTGTGCCTTATGCTCTGCACGCAAAAACAGCAGAAACAGTTACTGAAACCGACCCTGTTTATAGTATTTCTGTAGCAAGTGGTATAACAGGAACAGACACAACAAACTGGAACAATAAACTTGACAGTTATACTGAAACCGACCCTGTTTATAGTGTTTCATTAGCAAGTGGTATAACAGGAACAGACACAACAAACTGGAACAATAAACTTGACAGTTATACTGAAACCGACCCTGTTTATAGTGTTTCATTAGCAAGTGGTATAACAGGAACAGACACAACAAACTGGAACACTAAACTTGACAGTTATACTGAAACCGACCCTGTTTATAGTGT
>CAZOSY010000447.1:0-1589 GCA_964582565.1 uncultured Bacteroidales bacterium
GCTTCGGTTAAATCCATTTAAGTAAATATAATTTTTTATGTGTTTATACCGTTGGCTCAGGCAGATGCCTAATGGCATTTATATTTTTAAATCCAAAAAAATTAGTTACTTTATGGACAAGTCCTTATTATTTTTGTTTTGGTAAATTTCTGTCCATGCATTATTTTTTTGGAATTTTTTTATGAGATTCAAGTCATATTTTTTCTTGATTTCATCAAAATATGGACTATATTCCATATTTGAAAAAATACAAAATTCAACATCATCAGACATTTTATCAACTATATTATTAAATATTTGTCCGGATAAATATCCTGAATATGGATTTGTTAAATCAATCCTCATTAAAAAATGTGTAAGTATTTTTTTATTGTATATTTTTTCTTTCTCACAATATTGAACAGCTTCCTTATGAACTTCTACAGCATTAAGATAACCTAAATCATGGTCATGTGTTAATATTTTTTGTGTGCAAAAGTAAAAGCAAACAGTTATCGTTATGATAAAACTCAATATTTGAAAAATCCGTTTGTCCTTAAATGTATTATAAATAAAGTAAGATGTAGAAATAATAAATAAAGGCAGTAAACAAAGGATGTATCGTGGAGAGAAAAAGTTTAAAGAGCTAAAAATCAGATAACATACAAAAAATATTATGAAAATAGAAAAAATTTCTTTTTCGTTTTCTGACAATTTGTTACCAAACTTAAAAAATATTTTTAAAATAATAGTTAATAATAAAATTGCTGTCAAAATTATTCTACCCTGATATATAAACAAAATAGAAACATAACTGTTAAGTGTATTAAAAAAGTAGGTAGAATTAAATGAAATTAAATTTAAATGTTCGGGAAAGAAAAACCAATTATACATAATTTTTTGAATAATAAAATATGTTGATGCAATTAATACTGGTATTATTAATATAAATAATTCATAGAAAAAATATTTTATTCTGTTTGTTTCTTTTTTTATAAAAATATTTTTTATTAATGACCATAAGATAAGAGAGCCAATCAAAACTATTGTTGATTCTTTGGTTAGCAACATTCCAGCAGCACAAATTATATATAGAAATCTATATTTTTTTAAATAAGCGTAAATACATATTAATACCCAAAAAGATATCAATATTTCGGGTAGCAGCAAGCATGATTGTGCTAAAAAGAAATTTTGAACAGATATAAGTATAACAGAAATAAGACCAATAGTGCTTGAAAAAAACTCTTTGCAAAAAAAATAAATCATTATAAGTAACATTATTGAGATAAATAATGCAAAACTGTGAATGACTGCCATGCTTGTTCCAAACAATTTCATCCATGCCGCACCTAAAAAATAGAACAAAACAGGATGCCCTCTGGAACAATAGACAGGAATAGCATCGGGTAATAAACTTAATCCATGGTTATACATCATTCGGGTAGCAGGTGCATAAGCCCATGCTTCATCCCAAAAGCAAGGTAGATTCAAATGTGGAATTTTAAAAATAATAAAAACAATTACTATAATAAAAACTCCTATTAAATGTTTATTGTTTTTAACAAGGTTTTTCATAGATTTTAAATTTTAATAATCCTGTTTTTTGG
>CAZOSY010000448.1:0-1587 GCA_964582565.1 uncultured Bacteroidales bacterium
TAAAAGGCGGGGTTTGAAAAGAAGCAAACCTTACTCCTCAAAATTTATGAACTTTCGGTCAGGCGCCCGACTGAAGCGAAACGATTTTATGAAGTAATTAATCAGGTTGAAAAATAGCAATGATTATTTATTTTTTTTTATTAAGAACAAATTTATTATAAAAGAAAAATGCTACAACTGTTAATACCCCAATACCTGTAAATATCATCCATATTTTTGAAGGATTGTATTTGTCCCAAAGCATATTGGTAAGTTCTTGTTTATTAAGCCCTGTAAGATAAGAAGCTCTGTTTATATAATCATTTTGAGTAAAATTTTTTGATATTTCAGGTATATACAGACCTCTTGCAGCAACTTCTGTTTTAAGAAGTGATATTTTATCAGATATAGATTCATAGACCTTTCCGGAGATAATGCCTGCAAAAAAATTGCCGGCAGCCATAGGCAAAAAACTACATCCCATATAAAGTGCCACCTTGTCTTTTGGTGCTATCTTTCCTATATATTCTGTAATCTTTGGTGAACTTGCCATCTCTCCAACAGAAAAAACAAAAATGCTTATAAACAGGAAAAAAGGATTATGCGTAGCAAATGTAAGACCTATACCAACAGAACAAACCAAAAAACCGGACATCATAGCTTTTACAGGTTTTAATTTCATTATCAGTGTTGATATAAGTATTTGAAAAAGAATGATATACCCTGCATCAATATCTGCTATAACTTCAGGATTGATTGTACCTTGTTTTGTCCCGACAGCAGCAGCCAGTTTCGGGGAAAATGAATGAATAGCATTATATACAGAACTTGTATCTATCCATTGGTCAATAAAATTAGGTAATGTATAAAATAACTGATTATACATTGTCCAAAATCCTATAATTATTATTAAAAAAACCAAAAATTTGAAATCTGAAAGAGCAATATATATATTTTTAAAAATAGTTAAGAAAGTATGGGCTAAAGGTTCTTTGTTTATTTTCCTGTTTGGCTCTTTATAAAAAAATATCACAAAAATAAAGTTAATGGTAATTATTACAGAAGACATAATAAAAACATATCTCCAGTCAAAAGACCTTAATTTAGAAGAAAACAAAGGAGCAATAAAAGCTCCTATATTTACCATCATATAATAGATGCCAAAGCCAATAGAAGAAGTTGCATTATCTGTTGTTTTACTTACAGTAGCTGCAATTATTGGTTTAAAAAGAGCAGCACCAATAGCAATATAAAAAAATACCAAAAACACACCTGTATATGATGTAACATATCCCATTGTCAGATATCCTGTTGAGAGTATAGTAAAAGAAATGAGTAATATTTTTTTATAACCAAATTTATCAGCTATTGCACCGGTTATAACAGGAAGAAAATATAAAACAGCAACAACAGTTCCCATAAGAAGACCTTTTTGCGATTGCGTAAATCCTAAAGCACCTGTATCTCTTGAATTTGTGAGATACAAAGCAAGCACCATAAAAATCCCATACCATGCCCATCTTTCAAATAACTCCATGAAATTAGCCACCCAAAAAGTCCCTGAAAATTTCTTAAATACTTTACTCATAGTTTAATTTGTGCTTGTCT
>CAZOSY010000449.1:0-1584 GCA_964582565.1 uncultured Bacteroidales bacterium
TATTAATAATAATACCATATTTTAATCTTTCAAATTGATTATCAAGTATTTCAAAGCCGGATGAGTTTTCTAAATAAATTCCATGCAAATAATCATCTTGTGGATTTGGATTGTTGAACCAATTATCTTGAATTACACTTGATACTCCAGAATATTCGCTAATTGCTGTTTCTGAAATATTTCTGAATTCATTGCCTACAATATGTTGTTCAGAGTATATACTGTTAATAGTATTAAAAGCCCTAAAGCCGTATTTAAGATTTTCAAACAGGTTGCCTTCACCTGAACTACTACCGCCTATAAAACACAGTGCATTATGTGCTTCTACACCGGTTTCTATATTATAAAAATAATTAGCTTTAACAGATATATCTCTGACTTTCCACTGGTAAATGCCAACACAGCTTCTGCCATGGTCATTGGCTTTGGCATAAAAACGGTTAGCATTATTAGGATATGTATAAAAATTATTAATATTATAACCCGGGTCTAAAAGGTGCCCGCCTTTAAAATTACAGTTTTCTATTTCACTTACATTTGTATATTTATAAGGAGTAAATTTAATACTTACAGCATTGCGGTAAAAGTTGCTGTTATGAGCATTAATAATGCCGCCGCCATAATTAATATTATATAGTATTCTGGGGCACATCATAATAAGGCAGGGTGGATAAGGACAATAAACATTAGGACAACTATTGCATATAACTGGTCGTCCAAGTAATACTGCATTGTGTGCATCCTTTATAGTTGCTCCATTCATCATTGCAAGTTTACCCTGGTAATCCAGATCAGAAACAAAGTGTGTTTTGGAAGAATTGCCCCAGACCTCTATGCCTTGCCACATTGTATTACATTTAAATGGAAATCTCGGTTCTATACCGGACAATATTGCTCCGTCCAGTATTAATATTCCTCCTCTTTTAACTATAATCTTTCCAAGAGGACTAAACTGAACATTAACATCCTGCCCTATTATTAATTCAGAGTTTTCTTCAATAGTTAAAGTTCCTTTAATAAATATCTTTCCATCTGAATTTGGATATGTTGATGTCCATTGCATTGGTGAAGATATAGGATTAGTAATAGTAATGTTTTTATAAGTATAATTAATAATTGTTGTGTCCTGTGAACAACAAGCATAGAATGGAATTATATTAAATCTCTCACAAGCACTAATCAAGCCGCAATCATCAGAAACAGTCATAATTACATAATAATTGCCACCACTTGTATAAATATGAGAAGGATTTTCGTCTTCGGATGTTGTCCCATCGCCAAAATTCCAGTGATAAGTTGCACTGGCAAAATGTGAGACAAAAGTATTGGTAAAATTAATAATATCATTTGCACATATTGGCTGGTCAGGAGTATATGTAAAACTTGCTGTGGTTCTTGGAACTACATTTACAATAACATCATCTGTATCAGTACAACCATAGTCATTTGTAACAGTAAGAGTATAAGTTGTTGTAATGGTTGGGCTTGCCACAGGATGATGTGATGTCGGATTATTTAAGCCTTGTGTTGGACTCCATTCATAAGTATAACCCATACCTAATCCATCTCCGAGTGTTACACTTT
>CAZOSY010000450.1:0-1577 GCA_964582565.1 uncultured Bacteroidales bacterium
TTCAATCCTTTTAGGATTGAAGATGAATACTACGTAGTTTGTAAACCATAGGTTTTACCTATGGTTATTTACCCCGTTGGATATTATCCTACGGGGTGAAAATTAAATCCCTTTCGGGATTTTTTAATTAAAACAAAATTAAAAAATATAAGAAAAATTTTCCAAAAATAATATACATTTTAGTTAAAATTTTAATAAGTCTAAAAATAAATTTATTTTTAAAAATTATTTTTTAATCATCACTTTGTTAATCTGTTGAATATGTGTAATTTACAAATTTTTTGGATGAATTTGTGAATTATTTAGGATAAATTTCGTTTAGTATATTTGTAAAATATTAAAATAATAGGCATTTCCCGACACTTTAAAAAATGTAAAATTAAAAACTATTGCTGCAAATGATTTCTTTATTAAAAAAAATATTGCCTTTTCTAATTATTGTTTTATTAAACAATAATAATTTTATTAAAGCTCAAAACATCTCATTATTATCTCAATATGAAGATTCTCTTAATGTTTTGGGCAAAAAAATACTTTATGGCAAAGATGATGTTGTTAAGTATAGCTCAAACGAAAAATTTATAAATATATTTGAAAAAGCTTTATTGACTGAAAAATCTTTTGATTATGCTTTTGATTCATTAGTAACTGTTTCACGATTAATTTCTTCGGATAAGAAATTTAAACTTTTTACATGGAACCTGCCTAAATCAGATGGCACTTTTGAGTATTTTGGATTTATTCAATTATATAATAAAAAAATCAGGCAATATAAACTTTATAAATTAACAGACAAATCAGATGAAATTAAACAAGTTGAGACCCAGACATTAGATAATGAAAATTGGTATGGAGCACTTTATTATAAAATTATTCTTACTAAAAATAAAAATAAAAGATATTATACATTATTAGCTTGGGATGGTAATAATTTATTAACGAGTAAAAAAATAATTGATGTGCTTAGTTTCAAACCAAATGATAATCCTGTTTTTGGTAAGTCAATTTTTAAATTTGATGGCAAAAAAAAATATAAACGAATAATTTTTGAATATTCATCAAAAGCAACGATGTCTCTTAAATACGAAAAACAATTTCTTAACACAAAAAAGAGAAAAAAGAGAAAAAAAGATATGATTGTCTTTGACCGTATATCACCACTCAATACTAATCTTAAAGGTCAATATCAGTTTTATATACCTGAAACAAATATTTTTGACGGCTTTGTCTTTACAAAAGGTAAATGGGAATATGTAAAAGATGTTGACGCAAGAAATCCTGTTGATGATAACAAAAAAAGAACAAAACACAATGTGAAATATAATCTGTTTCCTAGACAATAAGTATCAGACCTCACTAAACAGTGCCATTTTACTATAAGACAATCGCAAATAAAAATTTTAAATATTTAACACAAAAGTCGGCAATTGGCAGTCAGCAAAAAATTGTGGTTCTTCGGTAAAATTTGTGGGAAAAATATTATAAGGACAAAAACTATAATTGACATAATAACGGTTCAAAAAAAATAATAGGGGGAGTGAGATTTAATTTAGTATATTTGTACTATTGAAAAAGAG
>CAZOSY010000451.1:0-1567 GCA_964582565.1 uncultured Bacteroidales bacterium
GGGTATTGATTAGGTTAATTAGGTCAATTAGGTTAATTAGAAATTTATGAAAAAAATTGTATAAAAACTAATAACTAATTATATAAAATATACTGTGAATGGTTACAAAATATTTTAATATCGTCTCTTTTTCAATAGTACAAATATACTAAATTAAATCTCACTCCCCCTATTATTTTCTTTGAACCCCTTTTATTTTGAATAAAAATCTATCATCTTTTGTATTGCTACTCTACATACAGGACAAAAATTATTATAAGAAACTGATTTCATCGTACAATTAACAGATGGTCTGTAAATTCCTTTTTCCGCATATCCTGCTCCCTCAAATACACCTATTTTATTTTTATATTTATCAATTTCAGGTGTTGGCACAGGTATATCTTTGTCAACCATATCTTTCCATTTAGAATCAAAATCTGTTAGTGTTGTAATATTGGGCTCCCATGGCTCTAAATTAAGCGGATAAAAATCTTGAAGCGAAACATCTGATGTATAATATTCGTCAGCTAAGCCAGCAAACGCATGTCCAAACTCATGTATTAATAAAAAATTTGAATCTTTGTTATTGCTTGAAGCTAATGAATAAAAATTGTAAATGCCACAACCTCCATATTTTTTTGTGTTCACCAAAATAAAAATTTGATCATAAGGAGCATTAGCTGCAAGATTATGCAATATCTTATTATCTCTTGTTGTCAGATAACGTTCAGAATTAAATGTATAAAAGTTAGTATTAACAATTGTATTTTTCCAAATATTCTCACCCGGCAAATCAGTTCCGGACTCTTCAGATATAGCTTCAACACCCCAAATATTAATTTTATCTTTATTATTTGTAAAAGGATTTGTATCTAAAAGATATTTTGCAAAACGACCACAGTCCTTTTTAAACAAATCTATTTCATCTTTTGTATAGCCATCAGGAATTATAACTATGTCAAGTTTAACAAAAGGACTTCCCGAATAATGAACTTTAAAAACAGCACACTTATTTCTTTTTTCTTTTGAAATAAAATAATTATCCGGATTAACTATATACTCAAACTTTTTGTTCCATAAATTATTTCTATCTCTGGAATAAAATTTTACTATAATGGCATTTTGGGGATATGGAAAAGTAATAGTTTCGGAAAAAGTTTTCCATGTATTTTTTGCTTGCTCTGTTGTTTGCCATTCACCAAATAATGTACTATAACCACGGGAATAAATCAAAATGTTTGATAAAGAATCATAAACTTCAAATTTATACTTGCCGTAATTAAACTTGTCAATAAGATTTATCTTTGAGCCGCCCCATATAGGTTCTTCTATCAACTCATCTATTGAATAAATTTCATTTTCTTTATTACCTGAATGACAATAATCAATTCGTAATGTCTTTTCTGAAAAATAATTGTCAAAAATTATTTGTCCTAATATTGAAGAAAATGGAAAAAACGAAAAAATAATAATAAAAATAATTTTCATAAATTTTGTATTTTTTTATTAAAAAAAATAATTACAAATATATCTAATAATATCAATATATAAACAATAGAATAATTTAATTTATATAAGTAATATA
>CAZOSY010000452.1:0-1567 GCA_964582565.1 uncultured Bacteroidales bacterium
TGGGTTTGGCTTGGGATGGAGAATATCTGTGGAATGCTGACGTAAAAGGAGGTCTGCCGCTATCTGAAAATTATAATGGAAAAATTTATAAAATAAGTCGTAAAGATGGCACAATACTTAAAACTGTTAATGCTCCTTCTGAAATGCCAAGAGGACTTACCTGGGATGGAAAATATCTGTGGTGCCTTGATAATCATTCTGATAAAATAATACAATTTAGCACTGCTGACGGAACAACAATTAAGTCCTTTAAGTCCCCTGCCGGAGAACCACGGGGATTAACTTTTGACGGTAAATATCTGTGGGTTTCCGACAGAATAAGAGATGAGATATATATGATAGACCCTGAAACAGAATCCGTTGTCTTAATTGCTGATGCTCCAGGACCTTTTACAAGAGGATTATGCTTTGACGGTAAATATTTATGGGCTGTTGACTCTCAAAATGATAAGTTATATAAACTAAAAATTAATGATAAAGAAAAATTTAAAAAATATAATCCACATAAAAGCATAGTTACTTATACTTATCAGATAACAAATTTTGGACCGGGACAAGTAAAATCATTAGATGTTCAACTGGCTGTCCCTTTAAATCGTGTGAACCAGACCATAACAGGTAATATTGAATATACTCCTGATTATACAGATATTATTACAGACAGATGGGGACAAAAAACAGCACATTTTCATCTTGAAAATTTAAAATCAGGTGTAGCCAAAAATATTGAAATGATTACAAAGGTAACAACTTATGATGTCCGCTATTTTATTTATCCTGAACAGGTAGGCACACTTAATGATATTCCTGATAAGATTAAAAATAAATATTTGGAAAATAATGAAAAATATCAGATAAACAGTCCTGTAATTCAGGATGCAGTTAAAAAAGCTATTGGCAATGAAAAAAATCCATACTGGATAGCACGAAAGATTTATAATTATCTTATTGATAATATGTATTATGAGATGGTAGGCGGGTGGAATACTGCGCCCACTGTGCTTGAAAGAGGAAACGGCTCTTGTTCCGAATATTCTTTTGTTTATATTGCTATGTGCAGAGCCGCGGCAATACCGGCACGATATGTTGGAACTGTAGCTATTAGAGGTGATGAAGCAAGTATGGATGATGTATTTCATCGCTGGGTAGAAATTTATATACCTGATTATGGCTGGATACCTGTTGACCCAAGCGGAGGCGACAGAAAATTGCCACGGAACCAGGCAAGATGCTTTGGAACTATATCAAACAGATTTTTGATAACAACAGAAAGCGGTGGAGCATCAAAGACAATGGGATGGTCATATAACTCTAATGAAGAATGGACAACAGAGCCAAAAACAAATATTGTTATGGAATATTTTGCTGACTGGCAACCTGTAAAATAATAATAAACTGATATTTCGTAGTTGCGAAAAAACTGCTGTTAAGAAAATTTTATTAACCATTAATTTTAGTTCAATGTCATTTTAGTTAAGAAAAATCAGTTACCCCGACCTTCAGGTCAATGTTATTTAGTTAAGGTGTAATATATTGAATATCAGATTAGCACCACAATTTATTGTGG
>CAZOSY010000453.1:0-1551 GCA_964582565.1 uncultured Bacteroidales bacterium
GATAAACATTAATTCCCCAAAGATTTTCTTGTTTAGAACCATTTTCAAGCAATAAAGCTTGTTCATCTGCATGAAGTTCGCCATTAACCGCCATTACTTCTTTTTCTATATCAACTACACCTTTGACTAAATTACCAAACATTTTATCAGCCATTTTCTTAATTTCCTCTACAGATATTTTATCAATTATTATTTTCATAATTTCTTAAACATATTATAAAACTCTTATTTAAAGATAACTTATTCACCCATGTATTGCAATATAATATACAGTTTTACAAAAACCGCCTGAATAAGGCGATCTTCATTTGTTATGAGCATGGAGAATAATATTAGAGCCTATTTAAGATTAAAACTCAGTTGTCTTTTTTAAATGAATTTTTAATAATTTTATAACTAGTAATGGCTAGAAACAAAATATAACTAAAAGATAATATACTGATGGTTATAGCAAAAAATGATGTGTTTTTTATTATTCCTAAACTTCCCAATATAATAACTAAAAATAAAAAAAGAAGTGCGCCAAAAATATAACGGTTGACTTTTGTATAAAGAAACATAGGTACAGGAATTTTATATCTGGCTTTGATATTCAATCTTTCACATATTTTAAAAGCAGTTTCACAGTCTTTAGTAGGAATTAAAAGCGTATAGGCAGTCCATTTTGCTTCAGCTGTGGATTCTTTACCAATATTGGTCCCCGGATAGAGAACTTTTACAGGAATTCCTACTTTTTTGAACTCGGATTTTAATATATCAACTTCTTCTGCTATATATGTTCCAAAGTTTATAAAATCACTTGAATTATTTTTCCCCATATATTTTATTTTATCAAAAAATTACTTAGTTACTTATTTTGATTCATTCAATCTATATTATAAGATAATATTTGTTCTATGTTAAAATTTGCCCTATCCCCGATCTCTAAACCAATTTTATCTGCTATCCCTTTATTTAGCTCTAAAACGTATTTTGCCTTTTGACTAGAACTAATTTTGGGGCATTCATCATTTTTACAAGGCTGATTGTTCTTACTTACGAAAACCACTTCTTTATCTTTATTAAGCCATATTATGTCCAAAGAAATTAGAGTATTTTTCATCCAAAAACTGTATTCTTCTTCCTCTGCAAAAATAAAAAGCATTCCTTCGTTCTCTCCTAAGTAATTTCTGAACATTAATCCTTGTTCTCTTTCTTTTGGAGTTAAGGCTAGCTCAACATTAAAACAATCATTTCTAAAACACAACTGAGTTTGTTTTTGGTTGTTTTTACTTATAAAAAATAATAAATAAGTTAAACTAATGAGAATAAGTAGAATTAATGAAAAGATAATAATTAAAATAATTTCCTTATTCATAATATTTATTCTATCAAAAAACCGTCTGAATAAAAAGACGATTTTTGCTTACTGCGGGTCGTGGACGACATTAGAACCTGTTTTATAAAAACGAAGGAAGAGATTGAGCCTTTTAGAGTATTAGTTAATTAAAAATCAGTATTTGTAAATTGCTGAATCAATAAATAATATTATATTGCCCAGAAAAATTACTA
>CAZOSY010000454.1:0-1521 GCA_964582565.1 uncultured Bacteroidales bacterium
CATTTTAAACCATCTAACAATAAAACTATAAAACCATTTAACCATTATATATCTGTAAACCATTCCATACAATTATGTTCCGAAATTAAATTCTCAAGACACTAGTTTTAATACTGATTTGCCTTTAGTATTAAAATTTTATTGTAATCTAATTCGGGAATTGCTTCCAAAAAATCAAAAATTATAGCAATTGAATATTTTTTTTAAATAAAGAATACAGCACCGTTGCAGGTATTTTTTTTGGCTCCTGTAACAGAGCTAAGGCAGTTAATTTCTTTTCTTATTCTAAGTACTCCCAAGAATGCAAATATTAAAGCTTCTTTATAGTTTATAACATTTTTATCAGGAATAATTATTTTGTGATTTAAGTTTGCTTTAATGCGATTTATAAGGAAAGTATTAAAAGTTCCGCCTCCTGTTACTAATATATTTTTTTCTTTATAATTTGATGTGGCAATAGAGATTTGTATAGCAATATGCTCATATATTGTTCTTAATTTATCATTGATAGATATATTATAATTATCAAGGACAGGGATAAAATATTGATAAAGCCATTCTATACTTAAAGATTTTGGAGGTAATTGTTTATAGAAACGGATGTTGTTTAGATCTTTTAGCAGTTTATTATTTATGTTACCTTTTTTTGCAATATTTCCTTTATCGTCATATTTTTTCCCTGTTTTTTCTGTAAGATTATTTATAATTATATTTACAGGGCATATATCATAAGCTATTCTGTTATTATTTTTGTCATCATAAGAGATATTAGCAAATCCGCCAAGGTTAAGGCAATATTCAAAGTTACCGAATAGCAATTTATCTCCAACAGGAACGAGAGGAGCGCCTTGTCCGTTAAGAGCTACATCCAATGACCTCATATTACATATCACAGGCAGATTTGTTTGAGCTGTTATTGCGGATCCGTCGCCGATTTGGCAAGTAATTTTTTTATCAGGTTGATGAAATATAGTATGACCATGAGATACGATAAAATCGGCAGATATATTATTCTTTTTAATAAATTTTTTTGTTATCAGTCCTAAGAAATGTCCGTATTCTATATTAGTTTTAACAAAAGTAAAAGCATCTTTTTGGTTTAGAGTTCTTAATTTTTCTTTCCATTTATTGTTGTAGTTGTATGTTGTTGCATATATAATTTTATAAGACCATTTTTTTTTGTTTTTTTCAAAGATGCAATAAGCCAAATCAACTCCATCTAATGAAGTTCCTGACATTATACCTATTGCTTTATATGTGTTCACGGAAAGTATATTCGTCTTTGTCGGGACAGTATTTTTATCATACATGAACAATTTAGAATATTGTAAATATTCAGATTTTAGATAATTGCCTGATTAAATGTAACTATTTACATAGTTTAAACAGCGTACTTCGTACTTTCTCCAAAAATTTACAATTACTAAAAACAAAGTATAAAAATATTAAATTGCTCAAATTAGATTTTATTTATTCTTTGTTTGCCTGAGGTGGTGGATTATCTTTTTCTTTTTTGTTATC
>CAZOSY010000455.1:0-1501 GCA_964582565.1 uncultured Bacteroidales bacterium
GTGATGAATGGTTACAAAATATTTTAATATCGTCTCTTTTTCAATAGTACAAATACACTAAATTAAATCTTACTCCCCCTATTATTTTCTTTGAACCAAATTATGTCTCCCATCTGACATTATTATTTACCGAGTTCTGATAGTTACAAAATAAAATAGTCAACACGGCTTAAGTATTAACCGCTTTTTCAATACTGTTCCATAGTTTATCAGCTGTTTTTTGCCATGAAAATTGTTTTTCCCTAATTTGACCTTTCAGAATCAATTTTTCCCTGACAGAACTATCATTAATAATTTGTTTCATAGCATTGCATATTGAGGAAGGCGAAAAAGGGTCAATAAGAAGAGCTGCATCATTGGCAACTTCAGGCATTGAGCTTGTATTAGATGTTATTACAGGAGTATTGCAACGAAAAGCTTCAAGTATTGGTATTCCAAAGCCCTCAAAATATGAGACATAAGTCATTGCCAAGGCAGAGCATATAACTTTGTTTAGCTCTGCTGGTAATAATCTTCCGCAAAAGATGACATCATCTTTATACTTCATTTGTTGATAAATATTTTTGGTATTTGCTGTCCACCATTTTTTAGCACCTACAACAAGAAGTTTTATTTCAGGATAACCGTCTTTTTTTAATAATTCAAAGGACTTAAAAAGATTTGAGATGTTTTTTCTTGGGTGCAAAGAACTGACAAAGACAAAATAAGGTTTACCATTAGTATATTTTTTCAATGTTATCTTTTTCTCTGATTCAGAAATAGGTTTATATATTTCATTTACACCATCATATACAACATCAATTTTGTCTTGAACAATGCCATATAGATTTATAATATCCTGTTTTGAAAAATTTGATACAGTTGCTATACGCGTTGCTTTTTTTGCAAATTTTGGAAAAAAATATCTGTAATATTTACTGTATAACCAAGGCATATCTTTGGGATAATGCTCAAAGTTAAGGTCATGGATTACAGGCAAAGATTTTATATCTGTGGATAATGACAGATAGCCATCAGGAGATAAAAATAAGTCTGGTTTAACTTTTTTTAAAATTTTTGGTATGGAATGTTCAAACCACAGATAAAACAAAAAAGGATGTCTTGCCTGCGGATATACAATAATAGGTGTAATATTATCAGAGAATATAAATTCCTGATCAAATTTTCTGTCAAAAAGAAAGATAAATTCATGTTCAGGATGCTGTTGTGTTATTCTTTTTAATGTTTCATAAGTAAACCAGCCCAAACCTTCTAATTTATCTTTGAGCAATAAGCGGGTATTGACAATTATTTTCAAAGTTTAATAATGTTTTTTGATAAAATATAGTTTTGATAGTTATGTTATTATTCTGAAGTTTAAAATGACTAAAATACTCAAAATTGTTATATTTGTAACTATTCAAGTATTCTAATTTTCTTTGCGTCTTAGCGTTAAAACATTCTCTCGCCAAGCCGCCAAGTCGCAAAGGTTTTATAGATTATTTACAATTCTTGTTATTCC